>NZ_ATLN01000016.1:0-35486 GCF_000416195.1 Pseudomonas sp. CFII68 | reverse complement strand
TCGATGACCTGAAGCCCAACACCTTCGAAACCTACTTAACTCATTGAAACTCAAGGAGTTTTCCGTTTCTACTGCGCCGGAAGTGGGGCGAATTATAGACTTCCAGAATCTGCCGTCAACCCTTAATTTCGCTTTTCTATCTTGAGCCCGACACCACACTTAAATCTGCCCCGGTATATAGACGGAATCGTCGCACATGCGCAATATACTGCTCAACGCAGCCTCCCCCGCCTTTATTCTGGACGACACTTCGTAATGACACCCCCTCCACATCGCAGCCTGGCCTCCACCCTGTATCCGGTTGCCCTGCTATTAATAGCCATGGCCTCCATCCAATCGGGAGCCTCCCTCGCCAAAAGCATGTTCCCGGTAGTGGGCGCACAGGGCACAACGACGCTGCGACTCATTTTTGCCAGCCTCATCATGCTGTTGTTGCTACGCCCCTGGCGCGCTAAGCTCACCGCCCAATCCCTGCGCACCGTGATCGTTTACGGGATGGCATTGGGCGGCATGAACTTTCTCTTCTATATGTCGGTTCGTACCGTCCCACTGGGTATTGCCGTGGCACTGGAGTTCACCGGGCCTCTGGCAGTTGCCATTTACGCCTCACGCCGGGCAATCGACTTTCTCTGGATCGCCCTGGCAGTCGCTGGCCTGCTTCTGCTTATACCGACCGGAGCGACCAATGCCGGTATTGACCTGCTTGGAGCCGGCTATGCGCTGGGCGCAGGTGTTTGCTGGGCGTTGTACATCCTGTTTGGCCAGAAGGCTGGCGCGGACAATGGTGTGCAAACCGCCGCACTGGGGGTGATGATCGCCGCCCTGTTCGTCGCACCGATTGGGATTGTGCACGCAGGCGCCGCACTGCTCACACCTAGCCTGATTCCAATCGCCATCGGCGTCGCCATTCTGTCTACGGCTCTGCCCTATACCCTGGAAATGATCTCCCTGACCCGAATGCCAGCCCGCACTTTCGGCACTCTGATGAGCATCGAACCGGCAGTCGCGGCCCTGTCGGGGCTGGTCTTTCTGCAGGAGTACTTGTCCCTGGCCCAATGGTTAGCCATTACCTGCATCATCCTGGCGTCGGTTGGCGCAACGCTGACCATGGCCAACACCGCGAAGCCTGCCGTCGCGGCAGATTGAAGCAGGATTTAACGAAGGTCTGGTATTTGCCGCGCATTTAGGCCATGTTTAGGCCAGTAACCCAATGTCAGACATGGATTTTTTCATACAGGACGTCATGAACGCTTCACGCCAGAGCGAACACAATCGTACGTGGACACAAGATCCACGACGATCATAAGGACGGGAATGAAACGAATTTTGATACTGATCGCCGTACTTGCAGTAGCGGGCTGTGCGGCAACATCGAAAACTGAAGTCAAGCGCGGTAAAAAAGGCCTGCACATCAATTGCTCCGGCCTGTCCTCATCCTGGGACCAGTGCGCCGCCAGTGCCGCCAACTCATGCGCGCCCAAGGGTTACAAGGTCATTGCAAAGTCCGGCGACGCCGTCGAAGAACCCGGGGATTATCCCTTCGGGCTCAATCCCGCCGGTTATACCAGCCGCAGCATGATCGTCATCTGCAAATAGGCCACGTCAGTCGAGCCCTTGCTCGGCCATTCGGCGCCTAATCTCCTCATGACTGGACTTGAGGACGTCACGCTGGACCTGCGGCGTGACCAGCATCCGCGCAACAACCAACGCCCCCACGCATTGAGACAGGATGGCCCAGGCCAGACTGTCGCTTCCCAATATCCGCGCCCAGCTTTCGTGCAAACGACAGATCCACGTTTGCGCCGCCTCCCTCACCTGGACATCCGATCGCGCGATCTCGGCACCCAGCACCGGCAACGCACACCCGGCTTCGGGCTGCTCAACGTGGCTCATGCTCAGGTACTGCTTGAGGCAGCGCTCCAGCTTCATTGAGTCCATGGCACCGTCGCCACTCAGACGATCCAGGCTTTGGGCCAATTCCCGCTCGACAATGGCCTTGAAAAGCTCATCCTTCGATGAGAAGTGGCTATAAAACGCACCGCCGCTCAACCCGATCGCTTTCATCAAGCCATCGACACCGACCGTGGAGAACCCCGACTTCTTGGCAGAGACGGCACTGCTGGCGAGCAGTTTCTCGCGGGTTTCCATTTTGTGATTGGCTGAATATCGCATGGTCCTGCCCCTGATTGCTCACCTTGACGCTTGCCGGATCTTAGCATAACGTCCGTTTAGCTAACGATCGTTTACCAATGAGGCTAACCATGAATAACAAGAAGGTCGTACTGGTTGTTGGCGCGGGCGATGCCACCGGCGGAGCGATTGCCAAACGCTTTGCGCAGGAAGGTTTTGTTGCCTGCGTTACCCGCCGCAGCGCCGACAAACTCGAGCCTCTAGTGGCTGGAATCCGCGCCCAAGGCGGCGAAGCCCACGGGTTTGCCTGTGACGCGCGCAAAGAAGACGACGTGATCGCACTCATCGAGCAAATCGAGAACCAGATCGGCCCGATTGAAGCCTTTGTGTTCAACATCGGCGCCAACGTCCCCTGCAGCATCCTTGAAGAAACCGCGCGCAAGTATTTCAAGATTTGGGAGATGGCCTGTTTCTCAGGTTTTCTCAATGCGCGGGAAGTGGCCAAGCGCATGGTCAAGCGCCAGCGCGGGACGATCCTGTTTACTGGGGCAACGGCGGGATTGCGCGGCGCTTCGGGGTTCGCCGCATTCGCAGGCGCCAAGCATGGCATCCGGGCATTGGCCCAGAGCATGGCCCGTGAACTGGGGCCGCTGAATATTCATGTGGCCCATGTGGTGGTGGACGGCGCCATCGACACCGACTTCATCCGCGATAATTTCCCGGAAAAATATGCCACCAAGGATCAGGACGGCATCCTGAACCCTGAACACATCGCCGACAATTACTGGTACCTGCACAGCCAACCCCGCGACGCCTGGACCTTCGAACTGGACCTGCGGCCCTGGAGCGAGCGCTGGTAAACCCTCCCCTCACAACAACAAGAGAGCAGATCCCATGAGCAAATCGGTGGAGTTTTACTTCGATTTCGGCAGCCCGACCACGTACCTGGCCTATACCCAGTTGCCGACGCTGTGCGCGCAGACCAACAGCCAGTTGATCTATCGTCCGATGTTATTGGGCGGCGTCTTCAAGGCAACCGGCAATGCATCACCGGCGACAGTGCCGGCCAAGAACCCTTACCTGTTCAAGGATCTGAATCGCTTCGCCAAGCGCTACGGCGTTGCGTTCCAGTTCAATCCACACTTCCCCATCAATACACTGCAACTGATGCGCGCGGTGACTGGCATGCAGTTGCGCCAACCTGAACGCTTCGAGGCCTTCGTCGATTGCCTGTTCCGCGCCTTTTGGGTGGACGGCCGCAATCTCAATGACCCGACGACTGTCGCAGCGGTGCTGAACGAGGGCGGCTTCGATGCCGACTATGTGCTGGCCTTGACGAACGACGAGCAGGTCAAGCAAGCACTCAAGACCACCACTGAAGAAGCCATCGCACGGGGCGTGTTCGGCGCCCCGAGCATGTTTGTCGGCAACGAGTTGTTCTTCGGCCAGGATCGGTTGGACTTCGTCCGTGAAGCCCTCGCCTGATCCTCTACTTCAAATTGCCATCGTTCGCGTGTTGAGCCATTGCAGTGCGTCACCGTCCAGCAACGGGCTCAAGCGACGCTGAACCTCGGCGTGGTAGGCGTTGAAGCAATCTTTTTCGTCCTGGGTCAGCAGCGAAGGTTCCAGGCAGCGGGTGTCGATCGGGCACAGGGTCAGGGTTTCAAACTCAAGGAACTCGCCGAACTCGCTGCTTCCGGCTTCACGGTTCAACACCAGGTTCTCGATGCGCACCCCCCAGCGACCGGGACGATAAGTGCCCGGTTCGATGGAGGTGATCATGCCTGCCTGCATCGCCGTCTGCGGCGCGGCAGCGGCTTGATAGGCAATCACCTGCGGGCCTTCGTGGACATTGAGGAAATAGCCGACGCCATGGCCGGTGCCGTGGCCGTAATCCACCTGCTCCGCCCAGATCGGTGCACGGGCGATAGCATCCAGCAACGGCGAAAGAATGCCCCGCGGGAATTTGGCCCGGGACAGGGCAATCACGCCCTTGAGCACGCGCGTGCAATCACGTTTCTGCTCAGCAGTGGGTGTGCCAACCGGTACCATGCGAGTGATGTCGGTGGTGCCCCCCAAGTACTGGCCGCCGGAATCGATCAGCAACAGGCCATCACCTTCGATGACCGCATGGGCTTCTTCCGTGGCGTGGTAATGAGGCATCGCGCCGTTGGCGTTAAAGGCGGCGATGGTGTTGAAACTCAGGGAGACGAAGTCCGGCCGGCGCGTGCGGGCTGCGGTCAGGTGCTCGTCGATGGTCAATTCGGTGATGCGCTCGCGCCCCCAGGCCCCTTCCAGCCAGGCGAAGAACTCACAGAGCGCCGCGCCATCCTGCTCCATGGCCCGACGGATGTGTTCGGCATCGGCCAGGCTTTTGCGAGACTTGGCCAGCGTCGTTGGATTGAGACCTTCCACCAGCTTCACGCCGCTGCCCAGGTTATCCAGCAAGCCGACCGTCACCCGCGCCGGATCGATCTGCAGGCTCGCACCGTCTGGCACTTCACGCAACGCGGTGGCGGCTTCGCTGTAATCTCGCAGGGTCACGCCGTCCTGTTCAAGAACGGCACGCAGCGCTGCGTCAACCTTGTCCAGGGCCACGAACAGTGTTGCCTGTTGCTGGCTGATCAAGGCGAAGGAGACGAACACGGGGTTGAACGACACATCCGCGCCGCGCAGGTTGAACAACCAGGCGATGTCATCCAGCGTGGCGATGAAATGCCAGTCGGCACCGCGCTCCTTGAGGGCTTCGCGCAGCTTGGCGAGTTTCTCGACCCGGCTGACGGTCGCCTGGGGAGGCAAATGGGCATAGACCGGCTGATCCGGCAAGCTTGGGCGATCGCTCCAGACTGCCTTGAGCAGATCGATGTCGGTACGCAACCGCGCGCCGCGTTCCGCAAGCTTGCCGCCCAGGGTGCGAGCCGACGCCACGGCCATGACCGCACCGTCAACGGCGACCACTCCACCCTCAGGCGTTTGTTCCGCCAGCCAGTCCAAGGGGCCGGGCTGGCCGGGAATGAGCTTGACCAGCTCGATACCACTGCCCTCCAGCTCCTTGGTGGCCTGCTCCCAATAACGGCTATCGGCCCAGACGCCGGCGAAACTGTCGGTCACGATCAAGGTACCCACCGAGCCGTGGAACCCCGACAGCCATTGCCGTCCCTGCCAATAGCCCGGCATGTATTCGGACAGATGCGGGTCGGCCGATGGCACCAGCAGCGCATGAATGCCCTCTCGGCTCATCAGTTGGCGGATTTGGGCCAGGCGCTGGGGAACCAGTCCATGGGGCAAAGGCTCGGTGCTCATTGTTTCTCCTACTCATTGATATTGTTGTTCGATGCCGAAGACGGCTTATGGGGTCGTGGCCCAGAACGCCGGCGCAGTCG
The DNA here is from genome assembly GCF_000416195.1 of Pseudomonas sp. CFII68. Taxonomy (NCBI): domain Bacteria; kingdom Pseudomonadati; phylum Pseudomonadota; class Gammaproteobacteria; order Pseudomonadales; family Pseudomonadaceae; genus Pseudomonas; species Pseudomonas sp. CFII68. Next base: position 29,973 of record NZ_ATLN01000016.1, on the reverse strand, counting down.
CGCACGCCGCCTGGACCAGCCGCACCGCCTCGTCGATATCCTGCTCGGTGGTAAAACGGCCCAGGCTCAAGCGAATGGTCCGCCCGGCCGCACGCGCATCGTGCCCCAGGGCCAGCAGCACGTGGGACGGGGTGTTGTGCGCCGAATTGCAGGCCGACGTGGCAGAAAATGCAATCGATACGCCCAACGTCGCCGGGTTGAACTCACCTTCGTTGAAGGTCAGGCTCAGCGTGTGGGGAATCCGACGGCTCGCACTGCCGTTTATACGCACACCGGGCAAGGCCAGCAGCGGCTCCAGCAAACGATTGCGCAACCGGGCGATTTTAGCGAGTTCTTCGTCGAATGCCTCGGCCGCGAGTTCGAATGCGGCGCCCATGGCTGCGATCTGGTGGGTCGCCAGGGTCCCGGAGCGCAAACCGCCTTCATGCCCACCGCCGTGAATCTGCGCCGACAACCGTGGCCGGGCACGGTCGCCGACGTAGAGCGCACCGATGCCCTTGGGGCCGTAGATCTTATGCGCGGAAAAAGACATCAGGTCCACCGGCCAACGAGACAGGTCGATCTGCACCTTGCCGGCGCCCTGGGCTGCGTCCACATGAAACAGCGCGCCGTGCTCGCGAACAATCTCGCCGATGGCGATGACGTCGTTGACGGTGCCCAGCTCGTTGTTCACCAGCATCAGCGACACCAGGAACGTGTCTTCACGCAACGCCTCGCGAACCGCATGCGGACTGATCAGGCCCTCGGCGTCCGGCGCCAGCCAGGTCACCGCAACGCCGCTCTCTTCAAGCTGGCGCGCCGTGTCGAGAATCGCCTTGTGTTCGATCAGACTGGTGATGACATGGCCGGCGGAACCACCGCGCGCCTGGGCCACCCCTTTGAGGGCCAGGTTATTGGATTCGGTAGCGCCGGACGTCCAGACGATCTGTTCGGGCTGAGCCCCGACCAGTTGCGCCACCTGCTGGCGGGCACGTTCCACCGAGCGCCGGGCCTCCTGGCCGAAGGCATGAGAACTGGAAGCCGGGTTGCCAAAGTTGCCGTCAAAGCCCAGACACTCGACCATGACCCGGATGACCCGCTCATCCACCGGCGTGGTGGCGGCGTAGTCGAAATACAAAGGACGTTTATTCATAGGAAACTCGCAGAGCCTGCTCCGGGATCAGGCGCCCTCGTTGGGTTCGAGACTAGCAATACCTGATCAAAGACCTTAAAGAAGTCGGACTTCGTTTAAAAGTGCGTAGGAACGCTCCTGAACAGCGAGCTTAGCAGGCATCGCGGCGAAGCTCAGCCCTCAACTGATGCTTTCGAGCAACAACGGATACAGCGAAGCGACCAACAACAGCGCCATGCCCCAGTTGAACAGGCGCAGCCAGCGACGATCACGCAACAGGTTGCGCAACAGGCTGCCGCACACCACCCAGAGGCTCACGCTTGGCAGGTTGATCAGGGCAAACACCCCCGCAATTACCAACACGTTGAAGAAATAACCCTGGAGTGGCGTGTACGTACTGATGGCACCGATGGCCATGATCCAGGCCTTGGGATTGACCCATTGGAACGCCGCGGCGCCCCAGTAGCTGATCGGCGTATTGTCCCCCGGCTGGCTTTCCGAAACCGGGCCGGAGTGGGCTATTTTCCACGCCAGGTACAACAGGTACGCCGCGCCGATGTAGCGCAGTGCGGTATAGAGCAGTGGATAAGTCTGGAACACCGCGCCGAGACCAAGGCCCACCGCCAGCACCAGGGAAAAGAAGCCGCAGGTAACACCCAGCATGTGAGGAATGGTGCGGTTGAAACCGAAATTGACACCCGAGGCCAACAACATGGTGTTGTTAGGGCCTGGCGTGATCGAGGTCACCAGGGCAAACAGGGCGAAGCCCAGCAGCAGGTCAAGCGAAAGGGTCATGTCAGGTCAGTCCATCAGGGCAGGTCAGTCAAGCCATGACCCTACCCCACGCCTTGGCGCAAACCCACGGACAGTTGGGCAAAACTTTAAGCGGTACAGTCCCTCAGCTTGACCGGCCTGGCTGTTGCACGACCCGCTCGGCACTCATTTGGCCCTGATCGTCGAAACCCACGTTTTTCTGCGACGAACCGAGCAGCTCGGCTTTTTTCGCGTGGTACTCATCGAACGAAAGGCCACGGCGATTCAAGGCTTCAAGGGCCAGTTCGCGGGTCTCGTCGGCGGTGTAGGGGCGCAGCTCCGGGGAAGAACTGGCGCAACCGCCCAGGAGGGTGGCGGTCAACAGCAGCAAAACAGCAAAGGTACGGTTCATGGCAAGTGTCCGGTGTTCTGGAGTGGGGCGATAAACAAAGGCTACCCGCCAGCCCCGCGCGGCAGAAATCAACCCTCTCGATAGTGGCTATTGCCTTTGCAGATCAGCCGCTGCATTCAGCCGACCAACTGGCAATGCAGCGCGTTGTCCAGGCTGCGCTCGATGTTGCGCAGCACTTGGAAGGAGCCGAACGTCACGGCTTTGGCTCGATGAGCCTGGATCAGCCGCCAGAAATCCTGCTCGCCACTTTCGAAGCTTTGAAGCGCCGCCTCGCCTGCCTCGCGGGTTTGCCACTGCAAATAGTTGAGCACCCGCCGACCATCCTCGCTGGCCTGGATACTGGCACTCAGGAACCCCTGGTGGTCCCGAGCCAGGCGCTCGGTTTGTTCCGACAAGGCGGTTACCAGCGCCTGCTGCCATTGCGGTTCGATATCGAATTCCATCAACTGGGTGAAACTGCGATTGTTCCTTGGTGATTGCATGAAAGGTCCCCTCTGCACGTAAGGCGGATCTTGCGATCCGAACGCGTGCAGGGTAAAACCTAAAGTTAACTTTAGGTCAAGCAGTGAATTGAGGCGATGGCACAGATCGATGTCCACAAGGAACTCACCGTCGGCCAAGTGGCCGCCCGCAGCGGCGTGGCAGTCACGGCCCTGCACTTCTATGAATCCAAGGGGCTGATCAAAAGCACGCGCAACCAGGGCAACCAACGTCGCTACTCACGGGCAGTCTTGCGCCGCGTGGCGCTGATCAAGGTTGCCCAGCGCCTGGGCATTCCCTTGGCGGAAATCGGCGAGGCGTTGAAAAACCTGCCGGACAACCGTGCACCAACGGCCGCGGACTGGCAGACCTTGTCGGCGCAGTGGAGCCGGGACCTGGACGAGCGCATCAACCAATTGGTGACGCTGCGCGATCGACTCAACGGCTGCATTGGCTGCGGATGCCTGTCGATGGAAGCTTGCCCGCTGCGCAATCAGGGCGATGTGCTGGGCAAACACGGGCCAGGGGCTCACCTGTTGGAGCCGCCGTGAAGCGTTCGTCGGGACATGAGCCCGCCCACGGCGGCTGACCTATAGTGGATGGGCGCAAAACCGACGAAGACTCTCTTCGCCTCCCATAACAACAAGGAGAACCGTCATGGGCGTCAAAGCCATTCCCGAAGGTTTCCATAACATCACGCCCTACCTGGGCATTCAGAAAGCTGCCGAAGCCATCGACTTCTACAAAAAAGCCTTCAATGCCACCGAGGTCATGCGCCTAGCCATGCCCGACGGCGGCATCGGGCATGCCGAACTGCGGATCAACGGTTTTCCGATCATGCTCGGCACACCTTGCGACCAAGGCCCACTGAGCAACCCGGACCCATCGCCATCGGTCGGCCTGCATTTATATGTCGAGGATGTGGACAGCGCCTTTGCCCGGGCCATTGCTGCCGGTGGCACAGTGATTTCAGAGGTCAAGGACCAGTTCTACGGCGATCGCACCGGTACCTTGAAAGATCCCTATGGGCATCTGTGGTTCCTGGCGACGCACAAGGAAGATCTGAGCCAGGAACAGATCGAGCAACGGGCCAGGGAGATGTTCCAACAGCAAGGCTGATTTGCCCTTGCTCCCGCGGGGTTACGCCCCGTCGGAGCTGTGTAGGAGCTGTGTAGGAGCTGTCGAGTGCAACGAGGCTGCGATCTTTCCCCAGTCACTTGAACCTCAAGCGAAAGATCAAAAGATCAAAAGATCAAAAGATCAAAAGATCAAAAGATCAAAAGATCAAAAGATCAAAAGATCAAAAGATCAAAAGATCAAAAGATCAAAAGATCAAAAGATCAAAAGATCAAAAGATCAAAAGATCAAAAGATCAAAAGATCAAAAGATCAAAAGATCAAAAGATCAAAAGATCAAAAGATCAAAAGATCAAAAGATCAAAAGATCAAAAGATCAAAAGATCAAAAGATCAAAAGATCAAAAGATCAAAAGATCAAAAGATCAAAAGATCAAAAGATCAAAAGATCAAAAGATCAAAAGATCAAAAGATCAAAAGATCAAAAGATCAGAAGATCAAAAGATCAAAAGATCGCAGCCTTCGGCAGCTCCTACCACGCGAAACATTTTCTTTCATCTTCCCCTTCAGGATTGCGATCGCTCGTTCGTCTTAATTAGATGCAGTAGGCCGCGTCGGCAAAAGCCACGGTCTGCTTTTTTGCGGTTCACGGTATTGCGAAGCCCGTAATACCGAACCTTTCATCGAATCAAGACGTTCAATCATGTCGAAGAAGTCCCGCTCCAAACTCTGGTTCCTGGTCCATAGCTGGCTGGCATTGCCCATCTGGTTTTTCGTGCTCATCGTTTGCGTCACTGGCACCCTCGCGGTGGTCAGCCAGGAGATTGTCTGGCTGGTCAACCCGGAAATGCGCGCCAGCAAGCCCTCGGACGATGCCCAACTGCTCAGCTATGACCAGGTGATCGCCGCGATCAAGCACGCCCAGCCGCAAACCCAGGTGCAAAGCATCGTCCGCCCGGACGAGTCGCACTTTGCCCTGGAGGTCGGCGTGACCTACCCCGACGGACGCCCCGACACGGTCTACGTCAACCCCTACAGCGGCGTCATCCAAGGCTCGGCGCCGACATTCAACTTCCAGGCCTTCACCCGCGCCCTGCATGGCTGGTGGCTGGTGCCATTCACCAATGGCTACAGTTGGGGCTGGTACCTGGTGTCGTTCCTGGGCCTGCCGTTGCTCGCATCCCTGGTGACCGGGCTGGTGGTCTACAAGCGTTTCTGGAAAGGCTTCTTCCGTCCGACCCTGCGAATTCGCCATGGCGCGCGGATTTTCTGGGGTGATTTCCACCGGCTCAGCGGGATCTGGTCGATCTGGTTCATCGCGGTCATCTCCGTCACCGGCACCTGGTTCCTGATCCAGGCCTTGCTGGGCGACAACCAGATCTCCATTTCCAGCGAACCGGTCATCCCGGTGGTGGCCCGTGAAAACGTGCCGTTGTCCGTCGACGGCCTGCCGCCCCCGCAGTTGAACCTGGACCGAGCCATCGAAATCGCCCAGCAACGCATCCCGGGATTGGAAGCAAGTTTCATCAGCCTGCCCGGCAATGCCTACAGCCATCTGGAGGTCGGCGGCCGCGGTTGGTATCCGCTGATGTTCCAGACCGCCACCATCAACCCCTACAACGGTGACGTGGCCGCCTCGCGACTGCTGTCCGACCGCACGACGCTGGAGTTCGTCACCGAATCCATGCGCCCCTTGCACACCGGCGACTTCGGCGGCCTGTGGATCAAGCTCATCTGGTTTTTCTTCGGTTTGGTCCTGAGCATGATGGTTCTCAGCGGGCTGTTGATCTGGACCAAACGCACGGCCCTGGCCACCGCCAATGCCTTCAAGCGTAGCCAGAAACCCAGCCGTGAAGCCCGAATCGCACCGGCATTGCAGCCGTCCCTCCACCGTGAATCGTCGGAGGGCAGCCTGTGAATCCGTCCAATACGGCCTCATCACCGTCACGCCTGGGCCTGTTCTGGCATAAATGGCGCTTCCACCTCAACGTGCTGTTGCTGCTGATCCCCCTCGGGTTCATGCCCAAATACTTCTCCGAAGCCGCACTGTTGCGCGGTGATGCCGGGCTTGGCGAGCGGGAAGTCGGCGAAGTCCAGGTCGGCCCCTGGAGCCTGCGCCTGGCGGAATTTCGCAACGAAGCCCCACGCGTCCAAGGGCCTGCCGGCCCCATGAAACATTTCAACGCGGCCCTGTGCGAACGCTGTATCGGCCAGGTCAAGGCCACCTACCTGCGCATCGGCAAACCCCGCAGCCTACGGGCCGCCGGAGTCATTTTCTTCGGCTCGCCCTATCGCATGAGCGCCTTGTTGCCGGTCCCGCCAAAGACCCAGCCCGATGCCGAACTGTGGATAACCCTCGAGGGTTGGGACGGTTCGATGCACCAGGCCTCCATTCCCCTGAGCCAGGCCTCCCCGGCCACCGTCGCCTGGCTGAAGAACCAAGGACCCAAACCATGACCCTCCGCGCCTTATTCAACGGCCTGGCGTTGCTGTTCTGCGCCGGTGCAAGCACCAGCGCCCTGGCTCACAACCCGATGTGCGAATGCAAAGCCATCGACGCCGAGCAGATCCAATGCACCGGCGGTTTTTCCGACGGCAGCGGCGCGCCCGGCGTGACCCTGGACGTAATCGGCTATGACGAGACCATCCTTGTCCCGGGCAAGCTCGGTGCCGATTCGAAGCTGACCTTCAAGAAGCCGGACGCTGAGTTCTACGTGCTCTTCGACGCCGGCCCCGGCCACGTGGTGGAAATCGACCAAGCCGACATCGAGGCCCCATGACCAACGCCACGACTCAAGTCATCCGCCCCGCTGGCGCGGGCCATGAAACCCTGTATGTGTTGCTGCTGTGCCTGGTCATCGTGCTGGTGGCCGGATCGGTGGTGGCCTGGCATGGCAAAGCCGAAGACACCACGCACCTGGCCTCGAACCAACTCGACGCCCGCCGCGACCTCAGCGCCGCCGAGCAGGGCATCTACGCCGACCTGCGGGTGACCCTGGATGAAATCCGCTTGCTGCGCGAAGACCAACCCACCCTGCCCGGCCCGCAAACCCTGGCCGAAGAAGGCTTCGCGCCGTTCGCCCAGGACGCCAGCGCTGTCAGCCGGGGCGGCCACGCCTGGCAACAGCTGCAGGACCAGGCCTATTTCGGCGCCAGTGCCAATTCTTCCGTCGCAGGTTCGTTTCTGATGCGCATCGGCGAAGCGTCCGACGCCGCGCCGGACATCTGGCTCAACCGCAGCAACGGCCTCGCGACACCTACCGCGCTGGACGACGACGCTTTGTCCGCCGCCGGCTGGCAACAGATCGTCGCGCAATTCGATGCCGGCGTAACCCGCCAGCACCGGCACTGACCCCACGCCTTCATTCGAGAGAAGACCGTTTGCCCATGCCTATTGCATCCCAACGCCGCCCCTTGCTGCGCCTGCTGCTGATCGGCCTGCTGGCCTGCCTGCTCACCTCGCAGGCGTACGCCGAAACAGCCAAGCGCCTGCGCATCGGCATCACCCTGCATCCTTATTACAGCTATGTGACCAACATCGTCGGCGACAAGGCCGAGGTCGTGCCGCTGATCCCGGCCGGTTTCAACCCCCACGCCTATGAACCACGGGCCGAAGACATCAAGCGTATCGGCGGCCTCGACGTGATCGTACTCAACGGCGTGGGCCACGACGACTTCGCCGATCGCATGATCGCTGCCAGCGAAACCCCGAACGTGAAGGTGATCGAGGCCAATGAAAACGTGCCCCTGCTGGCTGCCACCGGCACGGCGGCCCGTGGCGCAGGCAAGGTGGTGAACCCGCACACGTTCCTGTCCATCAGCGCCTCCATCGCCCAGGTCAATAACATCGCCCGGGAGTTGGGCAAGCTCGACCCGGACAATGCCAAGGCCTACACCCAGAACGCCCGTGCCTACGGCAAGCGCCTGCGGCAGATGCGCGCCGCCGCCCTGGCGAAGCTGACCCAGGCCCCCAATGCCGAGTTGCGGGTCGCCACGGTGCATGCCGCCTACGACTACCTGTTGCGCGAATTCGGCCTGGAAGTGACCGCCGTGGTCGAGCCGGCCCACGGCATCGAACCGAGCCCCAGCCAGTTGAAGAAAACCATCGACCAACTGCGCGAGCTGGACGTGAAGGTGATCTTCTCGGAGATGGATTTCCCGTCCACCTACGTCGACACCATCCAGCGTGAATCGGGCGTGAAGCTGTACCCGCTCTCACACATTTCCTACGGCGACTACAGCCCCGAGAAATACGAAAAGGAAATGGCCGGTAACCTCGACACCGTGGTCCGGGCCATCCAGGAGTCTGGCGCATGACCGTCCAGGAAACCCTCACCCTGCAGCGCGTCGGCCCCTTGATTGAGTTCGCCGACGTCAGCCTGAACCTGGGCCGCACCACCATTCTCGACAGCGTGGCATTCCAGGTGGAACCCGGCAGCATCCATGCCTTGGTGGGCCCCAATGGTGGTGGCAAGAGTTCGCTGATCAAGACGTTGCTGGGGCAGATGCCGCACCAGGGACGCTTGAGCCTGCAATGGCCAGGCGAGCCCGGTGTGATCGGCTACGTGCCCCAGGCGCTGGAGTTCGACCGGGGCCTGCCCATGACGGTGGACGATTTCATGGCGGCGATGTGTCAGCGGCGCCCCGCCTTTCTCGGCTTGAGCAAGCATTACGCCGGCGCCATTGGCCAGGCCCTGGAACGGGTCGGCATGCAGGACAAGCGCAAGCGACGCATGGGCGCACTGTCCGGTGGCGAGCGCCAACGGGTGTTGCTGGCCCAGGGGTTGATTCCCGCGCCGCAATTGCTGGTGCTGGATGAACCGATGTCGGCCCTGGACGAGGCCGGCATCCAGGTGTTCGAGCAGTTGCTGCAGGACTGGCGCCAGGCTGGGATCACCGTGCTGTGGATCGAACATGACCTGGAAGCCGTCGGGCGCCTGGCCGACCGTGTCACCGGCCTGAACCGCCGGGTGCTGTTCGACGGCCCACCCCGCCAGACCTTGACTCCAGAACGCCTGCTGACGCTGTTTTCCACCCATCCGCGTACGAACGGGAGCGCTGCCTGATGAGTTATGAAGCCTTTCGTCTGATGGTCCAGGGCTGGGCTTCGGCCGGTTATCTGCCCGAAGCGCTGGCCTACGGGTTCGTGGTCAATGCCTTGCTGGCCGGGCTGTTGATCGGCCCGGTGCTGGGCGGCCTCGGCACGCTGGTGGTGGTCAAGCGCTTCGCGTTTTTCTCCGAGGCGGTGGGCCACGCGGCGCTGACTGGCGTGGCCATCGGCATCCTGCTCGGCGAACCCTACACCGGGCCATACGGCAGCCTGTTTGGCTACTGCCTGTTGTTCGGCATCCTGCTCAATTACCTGCGCAACCGCACCGGCCTGGCGCCCGACACGTTGATCGGCGTCTTCCTGTCGGTGTCCCTGGCCCTGGGCGCCAGCCTGCTGTTGATCCTGGCGGGCAAGATCAACGTGCACATCCTGGAGAACGTACTGTTCGGCTCGGTACTGACGGTCAATGGCAATGACCTGCTGGTGCTGGCGGTGGTCGGCTCGCTGGTGATGGCCCTGGCCTTGCCGCTGTACAACCGCATCATGCTCGCCAGCTTCAATCCACAACTGGCGGCAGTGCGCGGGGTGGCGGTCAAGACCCTGGACTACTTGTTCGTGATCCTGGTGACGCTGATCACCGTGGCGGCGGTGAAAGTCATTGGCGCCATTCTGGTGGGCGCGTTGCTGGTGATCCCCGCTGCGGCGGCGCGCCTGCTCAGCCAATCATTGAAGGGCTTTTTCTGGTGTTCAGTGCTGATCGCCACCGCCAGCACCTTGTGCGGGATTCTCGCGCCGATCGTGTTCGACCTGCCGATCCCGTCAGGCGCTGCGATCATCCTGGTGGCCGGCATCGCCTTCGCCCTGAGCGCCATCGCCCGCGGTGTCGTCCCCAGCCTCAAAGGGAATCTTGGATAAATGGCTTTTTCATTGCGACAACTGACCCTGGCCGTGGCGTTGTGCGGCGTGGCAGTCACCTCATCATTTGCCAGCGAAAAGGTCCGGATGCTGGCATCGTTGCCGGTCACCTACGGATTGGGCGAGGCCTTGCTCAAGGGCACCGAGGTCAGCCTGGAGCGGGCCGCGCCCGCCAACTTGCCCGGCACCCGGCAGAGCGCCTACTTCACCGGCCGTGGTGCGCCGGCCTTGAGCAAACTGGCCAGCGATGCTGACGGGGTGATCGGGCTGCGCTCGCTATGGCCGGACGATCCGCTGTACCCCATGGCACGACGCAGCAATATCCGCATCGTCGAAGTCGATGCCGCGCGCCCGGTGGACGGTGCCCTGCCCGGTATCGCCGTGCAACCGGGCATGGCCGACGGCCTGGCGAGCCAGCCGTGGATGGCCAGCCATAACCTGGGACGCATGGCCGACGTGATCGCCGCCGACCTGGTGCGCCTGGCCCCGGCGGACAAACCGAAGATCGACGCCAACCTGGCGACCCTCAAGCAGCGCCTGCTCAAACTCAGCGCCGACAGCGAAAAACGCCTCGCCAACGCCGATAACCTGAGCGTGATCAGCCTGAGCGAGCATTTCGGCTACCTGATCAGCGGGCTCAACCTGGACGCAATCAGCACCGATACCCGGCCCGACGCCGAATGGACAACCGAAACCCTCAAGCAGTTTAGCGCGACGTTGAAAGACAATGACGTGGCGCTGGTGCTGCATCATCGCCAGCCTTCGGATGCGCTGAAGGCAGCCATCACAGAGGGAGGTAGCCGGTTGCTGGTGTTGGGCACCGATGGGACCGATCCGGTGGCGGAGTTGGAAAGCAATGTGGGACTGGTCGTCACAGCGCTGACGGAAGGCTGACAACAATCCCCTGTGGGAGCGAGCCTGCTCGCGATGAGGTCAGCACATTCAACATTGATGTGGACTGACACACTGCTTTCGCGAGCAGGCTCGCTCCCACATTTTGATCTGTGACAGATTGAGATTCCGGATCCACTGAAAATCCCCTGTGGGAGCGGGCTTGCTCGCGAAGAGGCCGGCACATCCAACATTGATGTCGGCTGACACACCGCCATCGCGAGCAAGCTCGCTCCCACAGGGTTGATCGTGGATGTTCACAGACTCTGTGTTCACCACAAATCCACTGTGGGAGCGGGCTTGCTCGCGATGAGGCCGGCACATTCAACATTGATGTCAGCTGACACACCGCCATCGCGAGCAAGCTCGCACAGGGTTCAACTCAGTTCAGGACATCCCCCGGCACCCGCACAAACCCTTCCATCAACACCCGCGCGCTACGGCTCATGATGGCTTTTTTCACGCTCCATTCGCCGTTGACCTGGCTGGCCTCGGCGCCGACGCGCAGGGTGCCGGAGGGGTGGCCGAAACGCACCGCGTTGCGCTCGATGCCGCCAGCCGCGAGGTTGACCACGGTGCCGGAAATCGCCGCGGCGGTGCCGATGGCCACCGCTGCGGTGCCCATCATGGCGTGGTGCAGCTTGCCCATGGACAGCGCCCGTACCAACAGGTCAACGTCGCCAGCCGTCACGGCTTTTCCGCTGGATGAAACGTAGTCCGCCGGCGGCGCGACGAACGCCACTTTCGGTGTGTGCTGGCGCTGGACGGCTTCGTCCAGGTGCTTGATCAAGCCCATGCGCAGAGCGCCGTGAGCGCGAATGGTTTCAAACATGGCCAACGCCTTGGGATCGCCGTTGATGGCGCCCTGCAGTTCGGTGCCGGTGTAGCCGACGTCCCGGGCATTGATGAAAATCGTCGGGATCCCGGCGTTGATCAGCGTCGCCTTGAAGGTGCCCACACCGGGCACTTCCAAGTCGTCCACCAGGTTGCCGGTGGGAAACATCGAACCGCCACCGCCCTCTTCCTCGGCGGCCGGGTCCATGAATTCCAATTGCACTTCGGCCGCCGGAAAGGTCACGCCGTCGAGTTCGAAGTCCCCGGTTTCCTGCACCGCGCCGTCGGTGATCGGCACATGGGCGATGATGGTCTTGCCGATGTTGGCCTGCCAGATCCGCACCACGGCCACGCCGTTTTGCGGGATACGGCCAGGCACCACCAAGCCACTGCTGATAGCGAATGAACCGACCGCCGCCGACAGGTTGCCGCAGTTGCCACTCCAGTCCACGAACGGCTTGTCGATGGACACTTGGCCGAACAGGTAATCGACGTCGTGGTCGGCCCGGGTGCTCTTGGACAGGATCACAGTCTTGCTGGTGCTGGACGTCGCGCCGCCCATGCCATCGATCTGTTTCTCGTACGGGTCGGGGCTGCCGATCACCCGCAGCAGCAGGGCATCCCGTGCGGCGCCTGGGACGCGGGCCGCTTCGGGCAGGTCTTGCAGGCTGAAGAACACGCCTTTGCTGGTGCCGCCACGCATATAGGTAGCGGGAATTCTGATTTGCGGTGCGTGAGCCATGATGCTCCTCAAGCGGACACGCCGGGCGTCCGCAGCTGTGATTTAGACGGCAACCGCCGATTCAAGGAAGTCCTGGGCAAAGCGTTGCAGCACGCCCCCGGCTTCATAGATCGACACTTCTTCAGCGGTATCGAGGCGGCAGGTCACTGGCACTTCGACGCGCTCGCCGTTCTTGCGAGTGATGACCAGGGTCAGCGTCGCCCGCGGGGTGCGCTCGCCGATCACGTCATAGGTTTCACTACCGTCGATGCCCAGGGTCTTGCGATCGGTGCCGGGCTTGAACTCCAGCGGCAACACGCCCATACCCACCAGATTGGTGCGGTGGATACGCTCGAAACCCTCGGCGGCGATCGCCTCGACACCGGCCAGGCGCACGCCCTTGGCCGCCCAGTCCCGGGACGAACCCTGGCCGTAGTCGGCGCCGGCAATGATGATCAGCGGCTGCTTGCGCTCCATGTAGGTTTCGATGGCTTCCCACATGCGCATGACCTTGCCTTCCGGCTCGACCCGGGCCAGGGAGCCCTGCTTGACCTTGCCGTTTTCCTGGACCATTTCGTTGAACAGTTTCGGGTTGGCGAAGGTGGCGCGTTGCGCGGTCAGGTGGTCGCCGCGGTGGGTCGCGTAGGAGTTGAAGTCCTCTTCCGGCAGGCCCATTTTCGCCAGGTATTCACCCGCGGCGCTGTCCAGCATGATGGCGTTGGACGGCGACAGGTGATCGGTGGTGATGTTGTCCGGCAGCACCGCCAGCGGGCGCATGCCCTTGAGCGGCCGCGCACCGGCCAGCGCGCCTTCCCAATACGGCGGACGACGGATGTAGGTGCTTTGTGGGCGCCAGTCGTACAGCGGCGTCACTTTCGGCCCGGTGTCTTCCTGGATGGCGAACATCGGGATGTACACCTGGCGGAACTGCTCGGGTTTCACCGAGGCCTTGACCACCGCGTCGATTTCTTCGTCGCTCGGCCAGATGTCCTTGAGGCGGATTTCCCGTCCGTCCACCACGCCCAGTACATCCTTCTCGATGTCGAAGCGGATGGTCCCGGCGATGGCATAAGCGACCACCAACGGCGGCGACGCAAGGAATGCCTGCTTGGCGTACGGGTGAATGCGCCCGTCGAAGTTGCGGTTGCCCGACAGCACGGCGGTGGCGTACAGGTCGCGGTCGATGATTTCCTGTTGGATCACCGGGTCCAGCGCACCGGACATGCCGTTGCAGGTGGTGCAGGCGAACCCCACCACGCCGAAGCCCAGCGTCTCGAGTTCGGACGTCAGGCCGGCTTCATCCAGGTACAGCGCCACGGTTTTCGAACCCGGCGCCAGGGACGACTTGACCCACGGCTTGCGGACCAGGCACAGGCGGTTGGCGTTGCGCGCCAGCAGGCCGGCGGCGATCACGTTGCGCGGGTTGCTGGTGTTGGTGCAACTGGTGATGGCGGCGATGATCACCGCACCGTCAGGCATTTGCCCCGGCACATCGTCCCACTGCCCGGAAATGCCTTTGGCAGCCAGATCCGACACCGCGACGCGGGCATGCGGGTTGCTGGGACCTGCCATGTTGCGCACCACCGACGACAGGTCGAAGCTCAGGCCCCGCTCGTATTGCGCGCCCTTGAGCTTGTCGGCCCACAGGCCTGCCTGCTTGGCGTAGGTCTCGACCAGTCGCACCTGGTCGTCTTCACGGCCAGTGAGCTTCAGGTAATCGATAGTTTGCTGGTCGATGTAGAACATCGCCGCCGTGGCGCCGTATTCCGGGGCCATGTTGGAAATGGTCGCGCGGTCGCCCAAGGTCAGGGCACTGGCGCCTTCGCCGAAAAACTCCAGCCAGGCACCGACGACTTTTTGCTTGCGCAGGAATTCGGTCAGCGCCAGCACCATGTCGGTGGCGGTGATACCCGGTTGCAGCTTGCCGGTCAACTCGACGCCGATGATCTCCGGCAGGCGCATCCACGAGGCGCGGCCGAGCATGACGCTTTCGGCTTCCAGGCCACCGACGCCGATGGCGATCACGCCCAGGGCATCGACGTGGGGCGTGTGGCTGTCGGTGCCGACGCAGGTGTCGGGGAACGCCACGCCGTCACGCTGCTGGATCACCGGGGACATCTTTTCCAGGTTGATCTGGTGCATGATCCCGTTGCCCGGCGGAATCACGTCGACGTTCTTGAAGGCCTTCTTGGTCCAATTGATGAAGTGGAAGCGGTCTTCGTTGCGCCGGTCTTCGATGGCGCGGTTCTTGGCGAAGGCTTGCGGGTCGGAACCACCGCTTTCCACCGCCAGGGAGTGGTCGACGATCAGTTGGGTCGGCACCACCGGGTTGACCTGCGCCGGGTCACCGCCCTGCAAGGCGATGGCGTCGCGCAGGCCCGCCAGGTCCACCAGCGCGGTCTGGCCGAGAATGTCGTGGCACACCACGCGGGCCGGGAACCACGGGAAGTCCAGGTCGCGCTTGCGCTCGATCAGTTGCAGCAGCGACTCGCCCAGTGCGGCCGGGTCGCAGCGCCGCACCAGGTTCTCCGCCAGCACGCGGGAGGTGTACGGCAGGCCGTCGTAGGCGCCGGGGCGAATGGCATCCACGGCCTCGCGAACATCGAAATAATCCAGCGAAGTGCCGGGCAGCGGTTTGCGAAATTCTGTGTTCATCGTCAGGACTCGGGTCACGGTGGTTTCAGAAGGGTGGCGCAACCATTGAAGTCAACACATTCCCCTGTGGGAGCGGGCTTGCTCGCGAATGCGGAGTGTCAGTCGACATCAATGGTGAATGTCAGTCCGTCTTCGCGAGCAAGCCCGCTCCCACAAGGGGTTCTCGGTTCCTTCAGTTGCAGCGCCAGTGCCCTCCAGCTCAGCGTTGTTCGATTGGCACGAACTTGCGCTGTTCGACGCCGGTGTATTCGGCGCTCGGTCGGATGATGCGGTTGTTGGCGCGTTGTTCGAACACGTGGGCGGCCCAGCCGGTCAGGCGCGAGCAGACGAAGATCGGCGTGAACAGCTTGGTCGGGATGCCCATGAAGTGGTAGGCCGAGGCATGGTAGAAATCGGCGTTGGGGAACAGTTTCTTCTGTTCCCACATGGTCTTGTCGATGGCTTCGGAAACCGGGAACAGCACCGTGTCGCCCACTTCATCGGCGAGTTTTTTCGACCAGCCCTTGATCACCTCGTTGCGCGGGTCGTTGTCCTTATAGATCGCGTGACCGAAGCCCATGATCTTGTCCTTGCGCGCCAGCATGCCGAGGGTGCCTTCGATGGCGTCCTGCGGTGAGCTGAAGCGCTCGATCATTGCCATCGCCGCTTCGTTGGCGCCGCCGTGCAGCGGGCCGCGTAACGAGCCGATGGCGGCGGTGATGCAGGAGAACAGGTCCGACAGCGTCGAGGCGCAGACCCGGGCGGTGAAGGTCGAGGCGTTGAATTCGTGCTCGGCGTAGAGGATCAGCGAAACATTCATCACCTTGACGTGCAGCTCGCTCGGCTTCTTGCCGTGCAACAGGTGCAGGAAATGGCCGCCGATGGAGACTTCGTCGGTCACGCATTCGATGCGCTGGCCTTCGTGGCTGAAGCGATACCAGTAGCACATGATGGCCGGGAACGCGGCCAGCAGGCGGTCGGTCTTGTCGTGCTGCTCGGAAAAGTCTTCCTCGGGTTCCAGGTTGCCCAGGAACGAGCAGCCGGTGCGCATGACGTCCATCGGGTGGGCGTCGGCGGGAATGCGCTCCAGCACTTCTTTCAAGGCTTGGGGCAAGTCGCGCAACTGGCGCAGTTTACCGGTGTAGGCGTCCAGCTGTGCCTGGGTCGGCAGCTCGCCGTACAGCAGCAGGTAGGCCACTTCTTCAAATTGCGCATCTGCCGCCAGGTCGCGAACGTCGTAGCCGCGATAGGTCAGGCCGGCGCCCGACTGGCCTACGGTGGACAATGCGGTTTGCCCGGCCACCTGGCCGCGGAGCCCGGCGCCACTGAGTACTTTTGCTTCGGCCATTTGCTGTCTCCATTTTTTAGATTTGTAGAGATTGGAAAAAGATCGCAGCCTCGTTGCACTCGACAGCTCCTACACAGCTCCTACGAGGAGCTGTCGAGCGAAGCGAGGCTGCGATCTTTTCATTTTTTCGCCGCGAACAACGCATCGAGCTTCTGCTCGAAGGTGTGGTAGTCGATGCGATCGTAAAGCTCCATGCGGGTCTGCATGGTGTCGATGACATTCTGTTGCGTGCCGTCGCGGCGGATCGCGGTGTAGACGTTCTCGGCCGCCTTGTTCATGGCCCGGAAGGCCGACAACGGGTAGAGCACCAGGGACACGTCGGCACCGGCCAGCTGTTCGGTGGTGTACAGCGGGGTCGCGCCGAATTCGGTGATGTTGGCCAGGATCGGTGCTTTCACGCGGCTGGCGAACAGCTTGTACATCTCAAGCTCGGTGATGGCCTCCGGGAAAATCATGTCGGCACCGGCCTCGATGCAGGCCGCGGCGCGGTCCAGGGCTGATTCCAAGCCTTCCACCGCCAGGGCATCGGTACGGGCCATGATCACGAAGCTGTCATCGGTGCGGGCATCGACGGCGGCCTTGATGCGGTCGACCATCTCTTGCTGCGAGACGATTTCCTTGTTCGGGCGATGGCCGCAACGCTTGGCACCGACCTGGTCCTCGATATGGATGGCCGCCGCGCCGAACTTGATCATCGACTTGACCGTGCGCGCCACGTTGAACGCCGAGGAACCGAAACCGGTGTCCACGTCCACCAGCAGCGGCAGGTCGCACACGTCGGTGATACGGCGCACATCGGTCAGCACGTCATCCAGGCCGGTGATGCCCAGGTCCGGCACGCCGAGGGAGCCGGCCGCCACACCGCCGCCCGACAGGTAGATCGCCTTGAAACCGGCGCGTTTGGCCAGCAGCGCGTGGTTGGCGTTGATCGTGCCCACCACTTGCAGCGGATGCTCGGTGGCGACCGCATCGCGGAAACGCTGGCCTGGCGTGCTCTTGCTGGAACTCATGACTCACCTCGTTCAGTGGCGGCGCTGTCCTGGAAATGACGCGCAATGTTGCGTTTGGACGCACCGATGTGCCGGCGCATCAATAATTCAGCCAGTTCGCCGTCACGGTCGGCGATGGCGTCTAGAATCCGGTGGTGCTCGGCAAAGGCCTGGCGCGGACGGTTGGGCGTGGTGGAAAACTGGATGCGGTACATGCGCACCAGTTGGTACAGCTCGCCGCAGAGCATCTGCGTCAGGGTGCGGTTGCCGCTGCCCTGGATGATCCGGTAATGAAAGTCGAAATCGCCTTCCTGCTGGTAATAACCGACACCGGCCTGGAACGCCGCATCGCGCTCGTGGGTTTCCAGCACCCGGCGCAGCTCGTCGATTTCTTCCAGGGTCATGCGTTCGGCCGCCAGGCGGCAGGCCATGCCTTCGAGGGATTCACGGATTTCGTAGAGTTCCAGCAACTCGGCATGGCTCAGCGACACCACCCGGGCACCGACGTGAGGCACCCGCACCAGCAGGCGCTGGCCTTCCAGGCGGTGAATCGCCTCGCGCAGCGGTCCGCGACTGATGCCGTAGGTGCGCGCCAGCTCAGGCTCGGAGATCTTGCTGCCAGGGGCGATCTCGCCTTTGACGATGGCAGCCTGAATACGTCGGAAGACGTTCTCGGACAGGGTCTCCGAATCGTCCTGGGCCATCACCGGGGTTTCGAGCTGATCGAGCATATTGTCGACACCTTTCAAATCAATACGGCAAAAACTAACCAATAGCAGCGTTAAGGTCAAAGTAAAAATCAACATTGTCGACAATCGTCTAATAAGCCCACCCGACATAACCGCTCGTTTGAATGCGTCGTAGCCTCCGGCCAGCGGTGGCGTCAGAAAACCACCGTGCTAGAATGCCGCGCGATTTGCCGCTCTCCTTTTATATAGGGAAGGCTGCCCAGGGAGCTTGTGCAGTAATGCCAGGGCCTGAACCGATAAACGGAACGCTGCGCACCAGGATCTATGACACTCAAGCCCTTCACCGCTGTTCTTTATTTCATGTGCCTGCCGGGGCTTGCCGTGGCGGGTGAAAAAACCGTGTACGGCCTCAACGAATACGCCGCCCTGCAGGGCATCGACCTGGAGGTCGCCGCCAAGCTGGACACCGGCGCCAAGACCGCGTCCCTCAGCGCCCGGGACATCAAGCGCTTCAAGCGCAATGGCGAATCCTGGGTGCGCTTTTACCTGGCCATTGACGCGGCCCACTCGCACCCCATCGAACGTCCGCTGGCCCGGGTCAGCAAGATCAAGCGCCGCGCCGGTGACTACGACCCGGAAGAAGGTAAGAAATACACGGCCCGGCCAGTCATCGAACTGGACATCTGCATGGGCTCGGCCCTGCGCAGCATCGAAGTGAACCTGACCGACCGTAGCGCCTTCCAATACCCGTTGCTGATCGGTTCCGAGGCGCTCAAGCGCTTCGACGCGCTGGTCGACCCCAGTCTTAAATACGCTGCCGGCAAACCCGCCTGCGCCAATGCCGCTCAAACCGCAGAGTAATTCCAATGCGCTCCCTTACCCTCCATCTGAAAATGCTGATCGCCATCCTGGTGGTGCTGGGCCTGTCGGTGACGGCCTATCAGATTTTCGTGCTCGGCATCCCGGTCACCGAAGACGCCACCGACGACTTGTGGAACATCGACGCCAAGGTCGAGTTCGTGCCCAACGCCAAGGATCCGGTGAAGATCCAGATGTTCGTGCCACCGCTGAGCCGCGACTACGTGAGCCTCAACGAGAGTTTCATTTCCAACAATTACGGCGTGGCGGTGAACCGGGTTGACGGTAACCGCAAGGTGACGTGGTCGGCCCGTCGCGCCAAGGGCAACCAGACCCTGTATTACCGCCTGGTGCTGACCAAGCGCTACAGCGCCGAGAAAACCAAGGTCAAGGGCCCGACCTTCCGCGACAGCATTGCCGTCGAAGGCCCGGAGAAACTCGCCGCCGAAGCCCTGCTCGCACCGATCCGCCAGCACTCGGCCGACGTCGAGACGTTCATCAGCGAAGCCATCAAGCGGGTCAACAACCTCAACGACGACAACGTCAAGCTGTTGCTGGCCGGTGATCCTTCGTCGGCCAACAAGGCACGCATCGTCGAACTGGTGCTGTCCATCGCCCACGTGCCGGTGGAAAAGGTCCACACCATCCGCCTGGTGGCCGACCAACCGCAGGCCCCTGAACTGTGGCTGCGCAGTTTCAACGGCACCGACTGGCTGTATTTCAACCCGGACTCCGGCGAACAAGGCCTGCCCACCGACCGCCTGTTGTGGTGGACCGGCGATGAAAACCTGATCACCGTCGATGGCGGCAAGAAAGCCACCGTCACCTTCAGCATGAACAACAGCGAAATGAACGCCATTCGCCTGGCCAAGCTGACGGACGAGAACACCGACGCCAACTTCCTCGAATACTCACTCTACGGCCTGCCGCTGCAGACCCAGCAAACCTTCATGATCATGGTGATGATCCCGATCGGCGTGCTGGTGATCCTGATACTGCGCAACCTGATCGGCCTGCAAACCCTCGGGACCTTCACCCCAGTGCTGATCGCCCTGGCCTTTCGCGAGACCCAACTGGGTTTTGGCATCATCCTGTTCACGGTGATCACCACGCTGGGCCTGTCGCTGCGTTCGTACCTGGAGCACCTCAAGCTGCAAATGCTGCCCAGGCTCTCGGTGGTGCTGACGTTCGTGGTGGTGCTGATCGCCACCATCAGCCTGTTCAGCCATAAGCTGGGCCTGGAACGCGGCTTGTCGGTAGCGCTGTTCCCGATGGTGATCCTGACCATGACCATCGAACGCCTGTCCATCACCTGGGAAGAACGCGGCGCCGGCCACGCGATGAAAGTCGCCATCGGCACCTTGTTCGCCGCGTCCCTGGCGCACCTGATCATGAGCGTGCCGGAACTGGTGTACTTCGTGTTCACTTTCCCGGCGATCCTGCTGATCCTGGTGGGCTTCATGCTGGCCATGGGTCGTTATCGCGGCTACCGCCTGACCGAGCTGGTACGGTTCAAGGCCTTCCTCAAGGCAGACTCCTGATGTTCGGCTTCTGGAAGACCTGGAAGGCCCTGGAAGCCCGGGGCATCATGGGCATCAACCGGCGTAACGCCGACTACGTGCTCAAGTACAACAAGCGCAGCCTGTACCCCATCGTCGATGACAAGATCATCACCAAGGAACGGGCCATCGCCGCCGGCATTCATGTGCCGGAGCTGTACGGGGTGATCTCCACCGAAAAGGAAATCGACAAGCTCGACGAGATCATCGGCGGGCGCACCGACTTCGTGATCAAGCCGGCCCAGGGCGCTGGCGGCGACGGCATCATCGTCATCGCCGACCGCTTCGAAGGCCGCTATCGCACGGTGTCCGGCAAGATCATCAGCCATGAGGAAATCGAGCACCATGTCTCCAGCATCCTCACCGGCCTGTACTCCTTGGGCGGGCACCGTGACCGGGCGCTGATCGAGTACCGCGTGACGCCGGACCAGATCTTCAAGAGCATCAGCTACGAAGGCGTGCCGGACATCCGCATCATCGTGCTGATGGGCTATCCGGTGATGGCCATGCTGCGCTTGCCAACCCGCCAGTCCGGCGGCAAGGCCAACCTGCACCAGGGCGCCATCGGCGTGGGCGTCGACCTCGCCACCGGCCTGACCCTGCGCGGTACCTGGCTGAACAACATCATCACCAAACACCCCGACACCACCAACGCGGTGGACGGCGTGCAACTGCCCTACTGGGACGGTTTCATGAAACTGGCCGCCGGTT
This sequence comes from Pseudomonas sp. CFII68, assembly GCF_000416195.1. Lineage (NCBI taxonomy): Bacteria > Pseudomonadati > Pseudomonadota > Gammaproteobacteria > Pseudomonadales > Pseudomonadaceae > Pseudomonas > Pseudomonas sp. CFII68. The sequence continues at coordinate 8,943 of NZ_ATLN01000016.1, read as the reverse complement.
GCTATGAGCTGTGCGGGCTGGGCTACATCGGCGTCGACATGGTGCTGGACCAGGAAAAAGGCCCGTTGATCCTGGAATTGAACGCCCGGCCAGGCCTGAACATCCAGATCGCCAACGACTGCGGCCTGACCTTGCGCACCCACGCGGTGGAAGCCCACCTGGAAGAACTCAAGGCCCGCGGCGTTACCGAAACCGTGGAAGAGCGCGTGGCGTTTGCCCAGGCGTTGTTTGGGCATATTCCGCCGGTTGAGGGTTGATCTCGTTCCCTGTGACCTGGAACATAGCGGACCTTGTGGCGAGGGGATTTATCCCCGCTGGGCTGCGGAGCAGCCCCAAAGCCTGACACCTCGGTGTATCAGAGAGATTGAATTCAATTGTCCAGGGGTTGCTTCGCAACCCAGCGGGGATAAATCCCCTCGCCACAATTAAAACTTCGCCAGAAATAGCTTCGATAGCCACAGACATGCCCATCTCCGACATCCCTCTAGGAGCAAATCCTACAGAGGGATTACAATCGCTCCCCCGCCTGAACGGCTGACCTGCCCCGCCCATGCCAACCTGCTCCGTACACCCGCTGCCCTACCGCGCCAACCCTGCCGAGTATTTCGCGGCGATCCGTCATGCCCCTGGCAGCGTGCTGCTCGACAGTGGCCGGCCGAGTGCCGAGCGCGGGCGTTACGACCTGCTCAGCGCCTGGCCGCTGGCGCAACTGGCGGTGTTGCCGGACGAGAGCGGCAGCGACTTCCTGCAACGCCTGCGCATTCAACTGACACAACTGGGCGACGCGGTACTGCCGGCCACGGTGCAATTGCCCTTTGCCGGAGGGCTGATCGGCTACTTGAGCTACGACTTCGGCCGACACCTCGAAACCTTGCCGTCCCACGCCAAGGACGACCTGCAACTGCCCGACGCGCGTTTTGGTGTGTACGACTGGGCGCTGGTCAGCGATCACCAGGCCGGCACCAGCCAACTGGTGTTCCACCCCCATTGTGGCGAAGGCGAACGCCAGCGCCTGATCGCGCTGTTCAGCCAGCCAACCCCGGCCCCCGCTCCCCCGTTCAGCCTTAACGGACCGATGGCGCCAGACCTCGGCGCCGAAGCCTATCGACAGGCCTTCGAGCGTATCCAGGCGTATATCCAGGCGGGTGACTGCTACCAGGTCAACTTTGCCCAGCGCTTTCGCGCGTCCTGCCAGGGCGATGCCTGGGCCGCTTACCAAGCGCTGCGGGCGGCGTGCCCAACACCATTTTCCGGCTTCCAGAGCTTGCCCGATGGCGGCGCGGTGCTGAGCCTGTCCCCCGAGCGCTTCGTCAAGGTCAGCGAAGGCCAGGTGGAAACCCGGCCGATCAAGGGCACCCGGCCCCGCGGCACAACACCCGGCGAAGACGCGGCCCACGCCGCCGAGTTGCTGGCCAGCCCCAAGGACCGGGCGGAAAACCTGATGATTGTCGACCTGTTGCGCAACGACCTGGGCCGCACCTGCCGCATCGGCTCGGTGCGGGTGCCGGAGCTGTTCAGCCTGGAAAGCTACCCGAACGTGCATCACCTGGTCAGCAGCGTGACCGGCGAGTTGGCTGTGGATAAAGACGCTCTCGACCTGATCGCTGGTAGCTTTCCCGGTGGCTCGATCACCGGCGCGCCGAAAATCCGCGCCATGCAAATCATCGACGAACTCGAACCGACCCGACGCGGCCTGTATTGCGGCTCGTTGCTGTACCTGGACGTGCGCGGGGAAATGGACAGCTCCATCGCCATCCGCAGTTTGCTGGTCAAGGATGGGCAGGTGTGCTGCTGGGGCGGTGGCGGGATTGTCGCGGACTCGGACTGGGAGGCCGAGTATCAGGAGTCGATTACCAAGGTGAAGGTGTTGCTGGAAACCTTGCAGAACCTCTAAAGCATCGCGGGCAAGCCTTGCTCCCACAGGCTGGTGTGGTGCCACCTGTGGGAGCAAGGCTTGCCCGCGATGACGGTGTGTCAGTCAACATTACTGCCGGCTGGGCCATCGCTTTCGCGAGCAAGCCCGCTCCCACAGGGGGTTGGGTTTACAAACTGAGATTGCGGTTCGAAGCCTTGAGGAATTCCTGCTTCAACTCGGCAAAGCTGTGCACCGCCGGGAACTGCGGGAATTCACGGATCACGTTCTCCGGCGCATGGAACAGAATCCCGGCGTCGGCTTCGCCCAGCATCGTGGTGTCGTTGTAGGAATCCCCCGCCGCAATCACCCGGTAGTACAGGCTCTTGAACGCCAGGACCGACTGGCGCTTGGGATCTTTCTGACGCAACTGGTAACCCGTCACCCGTCCAGCGTCATCGGTAATCAGCCGATGGCAGAGCAACGTCGGGAAGCCCAACTGGCGCATCAACGGCTGGGAAAATTCGTAGAACGTGTCGGACAGAATCACCACCTGGAAGCGCTCACGCAACCAGTCGACAAATTCGATGGCGCCGTCCAGCGGCTTGAGGGTGGCGATGACTTCCTGGATGTCGGAAAGCTTGAGGCCGTGTTCATCAAGGATGCGCAACCGTTGCTTCATCAGCACGTCGTAGTCGGGAATGTCCCGAGTGGTTGCCCTGAGGGCGTCAATCCCGGTTTTTTCAGCGAAGGCGATCCAGATCTCCGGGACCAGTACACCTTCCAGGTCGAGACAGGCAATTTCCACAAGACACTCCCATTTTTTCTGATGTTTATTGGTTGAGCGAACAAAAGGCTTGCCGACTCTAGCCATTCGTCGAAGCCTGCGCAACGCACAGGAACGCGCCAGCCCCGACAGCTTTTGTTACCATCAGCCCTATATAGAGCGCCCAGCGCCACCGACCTGTAGGAAACCGCCCTGATGAGCCCATCGTTTGACGTCGTGGAACTCGCCACGACCTATGCCAACAAGTCCCCGCAGGACATCCTCAAACTGGCCTTCGCCGAATTCGGCGACGAGCTTTGGATATCTTTCAGCGGCGCCGAAGACGTGGTGCTGGTGGACATGGCCTGGAAGCTGAACAAGAACGTCAAGGTGTTCAGCCTCGACACCGGCCGCCTGCACCCGGAAACCTATCGTTTCATCGACCAGGTGCGCGAGCACTACAAGATCGACATCGAGCTGGTTTCGCCGGACTACACGAAACTTGAACCCTTCGTGAAGGAAAAAGGCTTGTTCAGCTTCTACAAGGACGGTCACGGCGAGTGCTGCGGCATCCGCAAGATCGAACCATTGCGGCGCAAACTGACCGATGTCCGCGCCTGGGCCACCGGCCAGCGCCGCGACCAGAGCCCCGGCACCCGCAGCCAGGTGGCGGTGTTGGAAATCGACACGGCGTTTTCCACCCCGGAGCGCACCCTGTACAAGTTCAACCCTCTGTCGCAGATGACCAGCGAAGAAGTCTGGGGTTACATCCGCATGCTGGAACTGCCTTACAACAGCCTGCATGAACGCGGTTTCATCAGCATCGGCTGCGAGCCCTGCACCCGCCCGGTGCTGCCAAACCAGCACGAGCGCGAAGGCCGTTGGTGGTGGGAAGAAGCCACGCAGAAAGAATGCGGGCTGCACGCCGGGAACATCATCGCCAAATCCAAGACCGTCTAAGCGTCCGCCGCACCCTGTACACAAAAATGTCACTACAAGTGGCATTTTTGTGTGCACTTATTACGTTACTGCCCCCAAAGGTGACACACACCTTCCCGCCTCGCCTGCCCTTCTAACCCCACTGGCGTTCGCCAAAAAAAAGTACCTGTTTAAACAGTCAGCTTTAAATCACGGTATTTCAGGTATTTCACCGTTCTCCTGGCTGATTGGCGCTTCGATTGCAGGGCTGCTGTACCTGATCATCGCCAAGCGCCAGCCGTATTACGAGGACGTCAGCGGCGAATCCATCGCTGTGGATAACGTCAATCATTGATCGCTCAAACGGCCCGCCAGGTTCGGGCCGCTTACTTTTATGTGTTAAGGAGGACAGCTCATGCGAATTCTTGTGGTCAACGTCAACACCACCGAATCCATCACCCAGGCCATCGCCCGCCAGGCCCAGGCCGTCGCCGCGCCGGGCACCGAGATCGTCGGGCTCACGCCGCATTTCGGTGCCGACTCCATCGAGGGCAATTTTGAAAGCTACCTGGCGGCCATCGCGGTGATGGACCGAGTGATGTCCTACGACCAGCCGTTCGACGCGGTGATCCAGGCCGGCTATGGCGAACACGGTCGTGAAGGCTTGCAGGAACTGCTCAACGTGCCAGTGGTGGACATCACCGACGCCGGCGCCAGCACCGCGATGTTCCTCGGTCATGCTTATTCGGTGGTCACCACCCTGGACCGCACCGTGCCGCTGATCGAAGACCGGCTCAAGCTGTCCGGCCTGTTCGACCGCTGCGCCTCGGTACGGGCCAGTGGCCTGGCGGTGCTGGAACTGGAGCAGGATCCGCAACGGGCGGTTGAAGCCATCGTGCAGCAGGCCGAACTGGCAGTGAGCCAGGACAAGGCCGAAGTGATTTGCCTGGGTTGCGGCGGCATGGCCGGGCTCGACGAGCAGATCCGCCAGCGCACCGGCGTGCCGGTGGTCGATGGCGTGACGGCGGCGGTGACCATTGCCGAAGCGCTGGTGCGACTGGGGTTGTCGACGTCGAAAGTGCGCACCTACGCGACGCCTCGGCCCAAGACCATCATTGGCTGGCCGGGGCGGTTTGGGCGGTGAGTTCACGGCTTTAGACCGAGGCGCGGCCTTCGCGAGCAAGCCCGCTCCCACAGGCGATCTGTGTCGTACACAAACCTTCTGATCAACACAATCCAATGTGGGAGCGGGCTTGCTCGCGAAGGCCGCGCCTCGGTCTGGAGCCCGGCTCAAACCGCACTAAACCGCCGCGCCAACCCCTGCTCGGCAAACTGTTCGATGATGAAATCCACAAACGCCCGGGTCTTGCCTGGCAACAGCTTGTGTTCGGCGTAATAGATGGAGATGTTGCCATCGTCGACATACCAGTCCGGCAGCACCCGCTGCAGTGCCCCGCTTTCCAGAAAGGGAACGGCGATCGGCATGCTCACCAGACCGATGCCCAGGCCTTGGGTGGCAGCCGCGCAGTCGGCTTCCGAATCGCTCATGGTCATGCGCGTCTTGAGCGTCAGCGGGCTGTGCTCCCGATTGCGGCTGGTCAGTTGCCAGGAACGCACCCGCCCGGTTTGTGGGGAACGAATCAGGATGCCCTGGTGCTGTGCCAGATCTTCCGGTTCCGTCACCGCGGTATGGGTTTGCAGGTAGCCGGTTGAGGCAACCAGCACGCGATGAGCCACCGTCAATTTGCGCGCCACCACCCCCTGGGGCAGCTCGAAACCGCCGCCGATGGCGGCATCGAAGCCCTGGCCGATCAGGTCCACCTGGCGATTATCGAAATGCCAGTCCGGGTTGATCGCCGGATAACGTCGCAGAAATTCCCCCAGCAACGGCACGACATACAATCGACCGAACGCCGTGCCCATGCTCACCTTCAGCGTCCCCGCCGGTTGCCCGCCGGCGCTGGCCAGGTTGGCGACGGCGTTCTGGATGGTGTTGAAGCTGCTGCCGACTTCCCTCAAGAACAACTGTCCGGCTTCGGTCAGCCTCAGGCTGCGGGTGCTGCGCTGAAACAGGCGTACGCCCATTCGCGCCTCCAGCTTGGCGACGCTTTTACCCACTGCGGCCGGGGTCACGCTCAGACGTCGCGCCGCCTCGGCAAAGCTGCCGACTTCGGCGCTGCGCACGAAGCATTCGATACTGTTGAAGGTCTCCATGAGCCCCACTCTAAACTTTTGGTTTAGACAGACTATAGCAATGACGGTCTACACAGCCCACCGCACCTTCTTGATACTCGCTCCATCACCGCGGCATCTCGCCCCGGCACTTTTTGGAGATCATCATGAGTAACCCAGCACTGAGCGGTAAAGTCGCCTTGATCCAGGGCGGTTCTCGCGGCATCGGCGCCGCCATCGTCAAACGCCTGGCAGCAGAAGGCGCCGCCGTGGCCTTCACCTACGTCAGCTCTGGCGCAAAATCTGAAGAACTGCAGAACAGCATCACCGCAGCAGGCGGCAAGGCCCTGGCGATCAAGGCGGACAGCGCCGACGCCGAGGCCATCCGTAACGCCGTCGCGGCCACCGTCGAGGCTTTTGGCCGGTTGGACATCCTGGTCAACAATGCGGGCGTACTGGCGATGGGGCCGCTGGATGAATTCAAACTCGAAGATTTCGACCGGACCCTGGCCGTCAACGTGCGCAGCGTGTTCGTCGCCACCCAGGCCGCTGCGCGGCACATGGGCGAAGGGGGTCGGGTCATCAACATCGGCAGCACCAACGCCGACCGCATGCCCTTCGCCGGCGGCGGGCCTTACGCCATGAGCAAGGCCGCACTGGTGGGCCTGACCAAGGGCCTGGCCCGTGACCTCGGCCCGCGCGGCATCACCGTCAACAACGTGCAGCCCGGCCCGGTGGACACCGACATGAACCCGGCCGACAGCGACTTCGCCTCCAGCCTGCTGTCGCTGATGGCTGTCGGGCGCTACGGCAACGTCGATGAAATCGCCAGCTTCGTCGCTTACCTGGCAGGGCCGGAAGCCGGTTATATCACCGGCGCCAGCCTGACCATCGACGGTGGTTTCGGCGCCTGATACAGGCATGAAAAAACGCCGGTCATGGTTTTAACCATGGCCGGCGTTTTGCTGCGTAGCGCGACAGTGTCAGGCCCACTCCAACTCCGGCAAACCGCAAAGGCTCGGCTGGAACATTTTCAAGGAGCGGATGATCCCGTCGGCGTGGGCGTATTTTTCATCCGCCATGGCCGAATCCGGAATGGCAATGGCGGTCATGCCGGCGGCTTTCGCGGCGGTTACGCCGAACGGGGAATCCTCGAACACCAGGCAGTCGCGCGGCTCGACACCCAGGCGCCGGGCAGCGGTGAGGAAGATATCCGGCGCCGGTTTTGCCGCACCGACTTCAGGGTCATCCGCCGTCACGATGAAGTCGAACAGCGCGAACCAGTCCCGGTGCAAAGTGGTTTTCAGTGCGAAGGTCGGGCTCGACGAACTGGTGCCCACCGCAATCGGAACGTTGTGGGCTTTCAAATGCCGCACCAGCTCCTCGGCACCGGGCATCCCCAGGGCATGAGGAAAGCGCTCGCGCATCAAGGGCTCGCGGATGACCAGGAACTCTTCGGGGGTGATCGGCAATTCCAGCGCCTGGACGACGTAATTGGCCAGGTCCGTGGCCCCGCGCCCTATGATGTTCTGCTTGACGCTCCAATCGAACGTGCGCCCGTAGCGCTCGGCGATGATGGACGTGACCTCGGTGTAGATCCCCTCGGTATCCAGCAACAGCCCATCCATGTCGAAAATCACAGCCTTGATCGGGCCAAACTCTTTCAGCGGTGCATTCATCGCATCTGATCCGTTATCAACACAACATTCCAGGGATGGCTCAGGTGCGGCCAGGGCAGCGTGTTCGCCTTAAAGGATTCAGCAGGATAACGAAGGGGGCTTGGAGCCGGCAATGGGAAATCTATGGATGGGGTCCGTGGCGAGGGAGCTTGCTCCCGCTGGGTTGCGCAGCAGCCCCACGATCTTACGGTCGCTGCGCAACCGAGCGGGAGCAAGCTCCCTCGCCACAAAGCGGATTGGGGTTGGATGAGAGCGCAGCGGTTATTGACCCGAGTTGCCACCGCTGTCGCTGGTAGCGGCACCGGAATTGGAGCCGGCCTCCATTTCTGTGGAGGGTGGCACGCGTGGCGGGACGATGGTGCCGCTGAATCGACAGGCGGGCCTGCGATCAGCTCGGCTTGCCGGAGGCATCGTCACCGGCGATGTCCGGGGTCGCTTCGATCTCCTCATCGTCGCTGGGTACCTGCTCGACGCCCGCATCGTCATCGGGTGGACGCTGGTCGCGGCTCAGGGAATTGGTGGGCGAAGGCAGCGGGTATTCCGGGGTTTCATCCTCCTCGATCTCCTCCTCGATCAAGGGAACCTGGGCGTCATCCATCAGGGAACCGGGGTCTTCATTGCCTGGGTCATTGACAACAGGCGTGCCCGAGGAGTCGTTCTCGTCCTTGTCTTGCGTTTGCGGCGTCATGGTACACCTCGCAATTGTTGATGGATGTATGAGTTCGAAGCGGGGGGATGGCAATCGTTCCGGAGATTTTGATTTGCCGTTTTTTTGGGGGGTTAGGGTTTGAGTGTATATCCGTTTTTTTGGTAACGGCGGCTTATGGTTCCGCTCTTCCAGCGGCTCACTTTTGAGAAGCCCGGAAGCCGGCCCAGTCAAAAGTAAGCAAAACGCTTTTGCCCCACCACTCGGTGCCTCGCCTAGGCTCGGTGTGCCTGAACACAGGCATTGCTCCGTGGGCCACCGCGAGGCGGCCTGATAGCCGACCTGGTTCTCCCGGTCATACACCCATCACATCTGTGGGAGCAAAGCTTGCTCGCGATGGCGGTGGCTCAGTCACATGGATGTTGGGTTTGCTGGCCTCATCGCGAGCAAGCTTTGCTCCCACAGGTGATCTTGGGTGTTCATGAGTTCTGTGTTCACTGCGGCCCAATGTGGGAGCGAGCTTGCGCGCGATGGCGGTGGTGCGGTTGCATAGCGGCTGGAGCTGTCTGTTGCGCTTGCTTTGGGCATCAAAAGAAGCAAAAAAAAAAAGGCGCTTCCCATTTCTGAAAGAAGCGCCGTTTTTTCCAAGCGAACAGCATCACGGCACAAGGCCGGGGCTATTCATCCAAGCATGGGCTTAGCGATGCTTTTTCTTGTGCTTGTGCTTCTTGCCACCGGAGTGGCCGTCGTTGTCATTGGACAGGTTGCTGCCCAACGCGCCGCCCGCCGCGCCGCCAATGCCTGCGCCGATGGTGGAACCGGTGGAGCCGCCCAGGCGGTTACCGACAATCGAACCACCGGCCGAACCCAAGCCACCGCCAATGGCCGCTTCGGTGCGGCTGCCCTTGCG
>NZ_ATLN01000015.1:0-1669 GCF_000416195.1 Pseudomonas sp. CFII68 | reverse complement strand
CGCTCGGCGGTCCAACGCCTGCGCGCCCAGGCCAGTGTGGTGCTGACCGGCGCCGATACGGTGCTGGCGGACAACGCCCGGCTGACCGTGCGTGCCGATGAGCTGGGGCTCGATGCCGAGCAGACGGCGTTGGTCATGAGCCGTCCGCCGCTGCGGGTGCTGGTGGACGGTCGTCTGCGGGTGCCGTTGGATGCAGCGTTTTTCAAGGCCGGCCCGGCGCTGGTCGCTACCTGCATGGCGGTAGAAGAACAATACGCCAACGGCCCCGAATGCATGATCGTGGCGGGCGATGACGGTCAGGTCGATCTGCATCGCCTGCTGGTGGAGCTGGCGGGTCGTGGCGTCAACGAGGTGCTGGTGGAAGCCGGTCCGCGCCTGGCGGGGGCTTTCGCCCAGCAAGGGTTGGTCGATGAGTTCCAGATTTTCATCGCCGGCAAGTTCCTCGGTTCTTCGGCGCGGCCGCTGTTGGACTGGCCGCTGGCGCAGATGAAGGACGCCCCGCAGCTGAAAATCACCGAAATCCGCGCCGTGGGCGATGACTGGCGAGTCATCGCCGTTCCCGTTGCGCAGGCGAGCGTATAATTCCCGGCTTTCGCGCAAGCGGCGGCCTGTTCTCGAGGAGGACTCCATGTTTACCGGCATCATCGAATCCATCGGCAGCATCCGTGCACTCACCCCCAAGGGCGGCGATGTGCGGGTCTACGTCGAAACCGGCAAGCTCGACCTGAGCGACGTCAAGTTGGGCGACAGCATTGCGGTCAACGGCGTGTGCCTGACGGCCGTCGAATTGCCAGGCAACGGTTTCCTGGCGGACGTCAGCCGCGAAACCCTCGACTGCACGGCCATGAATGACCTCAAGAGCGGCAGCCCGGTCAACCTGGAAAAAGCCCTGACCCCCACCACTCGCTTGGGCGGGCACCTGGTCAGCGGCCACGTGGACGGCGTTGGCGAAGTGGTCTCGCGCACGGATAACGCCCGGGCCGTGGAGTTTCGCATTCGCGCGCCGAAGGAGTTGGCCAAGTACATCGCCCACAAAGGCTCGATCACCGTCGACGGCACCAGCCTGACGGTCAACGCGGTGGATGGCGCCGAATTCCTGCTGACAATCATTCCCCACACCCTGAGCGAAACCATCATGGCCTCGTACCGGCCAGGTCGCCGGGTCAACCTGGAAGTCGACTTGCTGGCCCGTTACCTGGAGCGCCTGTTGTTGGGCGACAAGGCCGCAGAGCCGGGCTCCCCACAAAAGCCGGGTAACATCACCGAAAGTTTTCTGGCCGCCAACGGCTACCTCAAATCCTGACCCAAGGGGGTGCCGCGTGGCGCTCAATAGCATCGAAGAACTGGTTGAAGACATCCGCCAAGGCAAGATGGTCATCCTCATGGATGACGAAGACCGCGAGAACGAAGGCGACCTGATCATGGCCGCTGAATGCTGCAAGGCCGAGCACATCAACTTCATGGCCAAGCATGCCCGTGGGCTGATCTGCATGCCGATGACCCGCGAGCGCTGCGAGCTGCTGAAGCTGCCGCTGATGGCGCCGCGCAACGGCTCGGGCTTCGGCACCAAGTTCACCGTGTCCATCGAGGCCGCCGAGGGCGTGACCACCGGTATTTCCGCGGCTGACCGCGCGCGCACCGTGCAGGCCGCTGCCGCCCGGGACGCCAA
>NZ_ATLN01000014.1:0-201 GCF_000416195.1 Pseudomonas sp. CFII68 | reverse complement strand
GGCGTTCCGCCCCCGGCACCCAGCCCATCGAGCCAGTGGCGCAGGCCGGCCGAGGCCTTGAGGCCTTGCACCTGCCAATTGGGGAGCGTGCCGCTGGCCGTCAACAGCGCCAGGCGGGCGCGTTGTCGGTAGGCGTCGTCGAACAGTTGCGCCAGCAGGCCCTTGCCGTCACTCAAGGCGCGATGACGCCGGGTCGAGGCC
>NZ_ATLN01000012.1:0-2098 GCF_000416195.1 Pseudomonas sp. CFII68 | reverse complement strand
CCTTTTGTATAATGGGTCAGCGACTTATTTTCAGTGGCGAGCTTAACCGAATAGGGGAGGCGTAGCGAAAGCGAGTCTTAATAGGGCGTCTAGTCGCTGGGAATAGACCCGAAACCGGGCGATCTATCCATGGGCAGGTTGAAGGTTGGGTAACACTAACTGGAGGACCGAACCGACTACCGTTGAAAAGTTAGCGGATGACCTGTGGATCGGAGTGAAAGGCTAATCAAGCTCGGAGATAGCTGGTTCTCCTCGAAAGCTATTTAGGTAGCGCCTCATGTATCACTGTAGGGGGTAGAGCACTGTTTCGGCTAGGGGGTCATCCCGACTTACCAAACCGATGCAAACTCCGAATACCTACAAGTGCCGAGCATGGGAGACACACGGCGGGTGCTAACGTCCGTCGTGAAAAGGGAAACAACCCAGACCGTCAGCTAAGGTCCCAAAGTTATGGTTAAGTGGGAAACGATGTGGGAAGGCTTAGACAGCTAGGAGGTTGGCTTAGAAGCAGCCACCCTTTAAAGAAAGCGTAATAGCTCACTAGTCGAGTCGGCCTGCGCGGAAGATGTAACGGGGCTCAAACCATACACCGAAGCTACGGGTATCACGCAAGTGATGCGGTAGAGGAGCGTTCTGTAAGCCTGTGAAGGTGAGTTGAGAAGCTTGCTGGAGGTATCAGAAGTGCGAATGCTGACATGAGTAACGACAATGGGTGTGAAAAACACCCACGCCGAAAGACCAAGGTTTCCTGCGCAACGTTAATCGACGCAGGGTTAGTCGGTCCCTAAGGCGAGGCTGAAAAGCGTAGTCGATGGAAAACAGGTTAATATTCCTGTACTTCTGGTTATTGCGATGGAGGGACGGAGAAGGCTAGGCCAGCTTGGCGTTGGTTGTCCAAGTTTAAGGTGGTAGGCTGGAATCTTAGGTAAATCCGGGATTCTAAGGCCGAGAGCTGATGACGAGTTACCCTTTGGGTGACGAAGTGGTTGATGCCATGCTTCCAAGAAAAGCTTCTAAGCTTCAGGTAACCAGGAACCGTACCCCAAACCGACACAGGTGGTTGGGTAGAGAATACCAAGGCGCTTGAGAGAACTCGGGTGAAGGAACTAGGCAAAATGGCACCGTAACTTCGGGAGAAGGTGCGCCGGTGAGGGTGAAGCACTTGCTGCGTAAGCCCACGCCGGTCGAAGATACCAGGCCGCTGCGACTGTTTATTAAAAACACAGCACTCTGCAAACACGAAAGTGGACGTATAGGGTGTGACGCCTGCCCGGTGCCGGAAGGTTAATTGATGGGGTTAGCTAACGCGAAGCTCTTGATCGAAGCCCCGGTAAACGGCGGCCGTAACTATAACGGTCCTAAGGTAGCGAAATTCCTTGTCGGGTAAGTTCCGACCTGCACGAATGGCGTAACGATGGCGGCGCTGTCTCCACCCGAGACTCAGTGAAATTGAAATCGCTGTGAAGATGCAGTGTATCCGCGGCTAGACGGAAAGACCCCGTGAACCTTTACTATAGCTTTGCACTGGACTTTGAATTTGCTTGTGTAGGATAGGTGGGAGGCTTTGAAGCGTGGACGCCAGTTCGCGTGGAGCCATCCTTGAAATACCACCCTGGCAACTTTGAGGTTCTAACTCAGGTCCGTTATCCGGATCGAGGACAGTGTATGGTGGGTAGTTTGACTGGGGCGGTCTCCTCCTAAAGAGTAACGGAGGAGTACGAAGGTGCGCTCAGACCGGTCGGAAATCGGTCGTAGAGTATAAAGGCAAAAGCGCGCTTGACTGCGAGACAGACACGTCGAGCAGGTACGAAAGTAGGTCTTAGTGATCCGGTGGTTCTGTATGGAAGGGCCATCGCTCAACGGATAAAAGGTACTCCGGGGATAACAGGCTGATACCGCCCAAGAGTTCATATCGACGGCGGTGTTTGGCACCTCGATGTCGGCTCATCACATCCTGGGGCTGAAGCCGGTCCCAAGGGTATGGCTGTTCGCCATTTAAAGTGGTACGCGAGCTGGGTTTAGAACGTCGTGAGACAGTTCGGTCCCTATCTGCCGTGGACGTTTGAGATTTGAGAGGGGCTGCTCCTAGTACGAGAGG
>NZ_ATLN01000011.1:0-2933 GCF_000416195.1 Pseudomonas sp. CFII68 | reverse complement strand
GGCCCCGCCGCCTGTGCCGCTACCGCCGGTGGTTGAGCCGGTCGCGACGTCTGCCCCGCAGGCTCCGCTCGCCGACATCTTTGCTGAAATCAGTGCACCGCCGCCGCCACCCGTGCCTGAAGCGTCGGTCACCCGCGTCGAGCCCCCGGTCGCAGCTCCAGTTGCTCCAGTTGCTCCAGTTGCTCCGGTTGCTCCGGTTGCTCCGGTTGCCCCGGTTGTTTCAGCCGCCCCGGTCGAGGCCAACCAGCCCGACTTGCTGCAAGCGTTCCTGCGCGGTGCCGGGCTGGACCAGTTGCGCCTGGACAAGGCCAACGCCGAAGCGCAGATGGAGAGCATCGGGCGCAGTTATCGGTTGATGGTCGAAGGCCTGATCGATGTCTTGCGCGCCCGCAGCAGCCTCAAGGGTGAGTTCCGTATCCAACAGACGATGATCCAGCCGGTGGAAAACAACCCGCTGAAATTCGCCCCCAATGTCGATGAAGCCCTGCTGTTGCTGTTGCGCCACGGCAACCAGGCGTTCATGGCCCCGGACGCGGCGGTGCGTGACAGTTTCGATGACTTGCGGGCTCACCAACTGGCGGTGATGGCCGGTGTGGAAGCGGCCATCAAGCATTTGCTGGGGCGCTTCGAGCCGGCGCAACTGGAAGAACGCATGGCCAAGCCCGGTGGGCTCTCGGGTATTTTCAGCGGCTCGCGACAGGCCCAGTACTGGCAGCAGTTCACCGAGCTCTACAGCAACATTTCCCGGGAGGCCCAAGAGGATTTCCAGGACCTGTTCGGTCGCGAGTTCAGCCGCGCCTACGAAGAACACAGTACGCGACAGCGACGCCGCTAAGCGGCGCCGTCCCATAACAAGATTGATCGGCACACAACGGATAGCTCAAACGTCATTGAGGACGCAGGATGATTCCCAGGTTTTTACTCGCAGTCGCCACCGTGCTTCTGCTGACGGCGTGCGCCAAGGATGCGGCCAACCCCCAGCCCGAAGAAGCTGAGGCCGACACCGCCGCCATCGAGCTGCACTTTCACGCCATTGCCGGCCTCAACCCCGGCGCCACCGGCCAGCCGGCCCCGGTCCGGGTGCGCATTTTCGAACTGAAAAATGCCGCCACCTTCGGCCGTTCCGATTATTTCGCCCTGGCCGAACGGGCCCAGGCCACGCTGGGCGCCGACCTCATCGACCAGGACGAAGTGCTGGTCCAGCCCGGCCAGCAACTGAGCCTGCAACGCGACCTCGACCCGGCCACGCGGCACATCGGAATACTGGTGGGCTATCGCGAGCTGGACCAGTCGCTGTGGCGCACGGTGATGAATGTCCCGGCGCGCGAATACACCGAATACCAGATCAGCCTCGATGTGCGCGCCGTGCGCAGCGCCGTCGTCGTCCCCCCATCCAGCCCTGCCCAATAAGCAATCGGAGCCCCCATGTCCTGGAACAATCGCGTGGTCTGGTCGGAAGGCATGTTCATTGGAACGCAGCACTTCCAACAGCATGACCGTTACCTGGAAAACCTCATCGACGCACGCAGCCGCCCCTTGTCGGCCGGCGCCTGGGGTTTTTCCGAATTGCTGATCGACCAGGGCCTGCTGGCCCAGGGCAAGCTGGCAATCATCTCGGCGCGCGGCCTGTTGCCGGACGGTACGCCCTTCAACATTCCCCAGGATGACCTGGCGCCGATCCCATTGAACGTCGACGACAACCTGCGCGATGGCCTGGTGTACCTGGCCTTGCCGCTCAAGCGCGCCGGCGCCCGGGACACCGTGGACGAAGGTGAAGACCTCGGCGCTGCGCGTTATGTGAGCCAGGTGTGCGAAGTGCGCGACGACAACGCACCGTTCGAAAACCGCGCACCGGTGGCCCTCGGCTCGCGGGCGCTGCGGCTGTTGACCGAACAGGATGGCATCGGCGACTACGCCGCCATCGGCGTGGTGCGCATCAAGGAAAAACGCGCCGACCGTGCATTGGTGCTCGACGACGCCTACATCCCGCCGCTGCTGGATGTGATCGCCTCCAAGCCGCTGGCGGCGTTCCGCAGTGAACTGCTGGGCCTGCTGCATCAACGCGGCGAAGCCCTGGCCGGGCGGGTGGTGGCGTCTGGCGCCGGTGGTGCCTCGGAAATTGCCGATTTCATGCTGTTGCAACTGGTCAACCGCGCCCAGCCGCTGATCCAGCACCTGAGCCAGTTGAGCCCGCTGCATCCTGAGCGTTTCTACAGCGAACTGGTGAGCCTGGCCGGGGAGTTCTCCACGTTCACCGCGTCCGGGCGACGACCGCAGCAATACCCGTCTTACCAGCACGATGACCTGGCGCTCAGCTACGCGCCCGTGATGCAGGCCCTGCGCGAAGCCCTGTCGATGCTGATCGACAGCAAGGCGACACCGATTCCGATTGTCGAGAAAGCCTACGGCATCCACGTGGCGATGCTGGCCGACAAGACCCTGCTCGACAGTGCCAGTTTCATCCTGGTGGTGCGCGCCGACGTGCCGGCCGAGACCCTGCGCGGCCGCTTCGGCCAGCAGAGCAAGGTCGGTTCGGTGGAGCACATCCGCGACCTGGTCAACCTGCAACTGCCGGGCATCGGCCTGCTGCCGTTGCCGGTGGCGCCACGGCAGCTGCCGTACCACGCCGGCTCCACTTACTACGAGCTCGACCGGGGCAGCGATCACTGGCAACAGTTGAGCAACTCCGGCGGCTTTGCGTTCCACATCGCCGGCCAGTTCCCAGGGCTGAACCTGGCGTTCTGGGCGATCCGAGGATAAACCGCGATGAGTAACGACGATCGTACCCAGTTCATGCCGACGCCCGGTGGCCGTGGTGGAGATCCCTTCCGCCCGGACGCTGGTCGGCCACAGCCGACGCCTGCGCCTGCACCGCTGTCGATGCCAGCCGCTCCGGTGCTGACCGGCAAGGCCGAGGGGCTCAACCCGCTGGA
>NZ_ATLN01000010.1:0-1180 GCF_000416195.1 Pseudomonas sp. CFII68 | reverse complement strand
CCAGCGGGAGCAAGCTCCCTCGCCACAGGGGGTCAGTGCTTAACCTTTAGGCCATGCAACTCGCAATACTCCGCCCATTCCATCCCGGCCATTTCCGCCACTTCCCTGTGCACCTCCAGGCGCTGGGCCTGATATTCCTGGGGTGAGGCGGCGGTCAGTTGCAGGGTCAGTTCCCAGGCAAACAGGCCCAGGCGCTCGGCCTCGGCTTCGAAGGCTTCATGCAACCGCTCGGCGCGGTACTGCGCGGCGGTCTCGCCCTTGGCCTGGGCCAGCAGCGGGTTGAGGTGGTCCAACTCGATGCGCAGCTCGGGGTGCTCATCGAGAAATATTTCCAGGGCCCGTTCGTGTTGTTGTTCGGTTGCCGCCATGGTCACTCCTTGGGGGATGCAGACTGCTTCTTGCTGGCCTTGGCCGCAGCCGCCAGGCATTCGAGGGCGAATTGTTCGGTGTAGGTCATCTGGATCGGCGTGGTTTCGCCCTTGACGGTGCGTTCGCCGTCGAGGATGTAGCGAATCCGCTTGTCGGTGACGCCGATGCGCTTGGCGATCCAGGACGGTGTCTGGCCGATCTGGCTGATCAGTTTGTCGGCGTATTCGGCGGTGGGTTTGTAGAATTCGGCGTTGGGAGTCATGGGGTGTTCCGCGTGGCTGGTGGCAATGGCGCGACAGGGTGCGCGAATCGCAGGGCGATGTCCCGTGTAAATTTCAGTAAAGCAGCACGAAGGCCCGGGTCGCAGTGCTACAGTCCGTTTTTTTTCTCGATGAGTGAACGCAATGCGAATGTTGACGGTGGCCCTGGCCGCAACCTTGCTGGCCGGCTGTGCGGGTTCGGCGATGAACGAGGCCCGGACCCAGGCCCCTTACAAGACCCTGACCTCGGACAAACCCGAACAGATCGTGGCCCAGTGCGTGCAGTTCTCCTGGCAGGACGAAGCGGTGTTCGGTGTCGATGCTGGCGCCTACCTGCAACCGGGCAAGAAGGGTGGCTCGACGGTCTACACCCGCTCTGCCGAATCGTTTGTCGATTTGCATGCCGGTGCGACGGGCACCGAGTTGAGTTATTACGCCAAGCATGACGACTTCGTGGCCAAGCGCCGGTTGGCGGCGTTGGCGACGTGTCTTTAAGCAACTCGAATTGAAAACCGGATTGAGTGTGGGAGCGGGCTTGCTCGCGAAAGCGG
>NZ_ATLN01000009.1:0-645 GCF_000416195.1 Pseudomonas sp. CFII68 | reverse complement strand
CTTCGGCGGCGGCGATGTCCGGGCGGCGGCTCAGCAATTGGCTGGGCACGCCAGCGTCGATGGCCGGCCAGTGCAGGCGGTCGAAACTGTCGTCGTCGAGTGTGACCGACTGCACCGGTTGCCCCAGCAGCGTCGTCAGGGTGATCAAGGCTTCCTGGGCCTGTTGCTGCACTTGGGGCAGCCGGCGTTGCTGGGCTGCCACCAGGCTTTTTTGCTGGGACAGTTCCAGGGCTGTGGCACTGCCGGCGTCGTAGCGGGTCTGCACCAGGTCGAGCACGCGTTGGGCGTTGCCCAGGTTCTGTTCGGCGATGCGCTGTTGCTCGCGCAGGGACAAGGCCTGGGTGTAGCTGTTGGCGACGCCGCTGAGCAGGGTCAACTCCACCGTCGCGCGGTCGAACTGGCTGGCCGACAACGTCTTCAACGCACTGTCCCGGGCCGCCCGTTTGCCGCCCCAGAAATCCAGCTCATAAGTGGCACTGAGGTTGGCGTCGTAGTAATCGATGGTGCGGTTGTTCCGATCCACATCCAGCTGGCTGTAGCCCTTGCCCCGTAGCAATTCCTGGCGATTGCCGTTGAGCCCGGCCGTGACCGCTGGCAGCAACGGCGCGCCGGCGATCACGGCGCTGGCCTCGGCCTGGCGCACCC
>NZ_ATLN01000008.1:0-402 GCF_000416195.1 Pseudomonas sp. CFII68 | reverse complement strand
GCCGGGCTGTTCATGGCGAAGTACACGCCGGGCTCGATCACCGAGGCGGCGACCATGGCCATGATCGCCACGAAGGACTCCATCAGCATGCCGCCGTAACCGATGTAGCGGGCATTGGTTTCGTTATCCAGCAGCTTGGGCGTGGTGCCCGAGGAGATCAGCGCGTGGAAACCCGAGACCGCGCCGCAGGCGATGGTGATGAACAGGAACGGGAACAGCCCGCCCTTCCACACCGGTCCCGTGCCGTCGGTGAACTGGGTCAGCGCCGGCATTTTCAGCTCGGGCATGGTGACCAGGATGCCGATCGCCAGGGCGACGATGGTGCCGATCTTGAGGAAGGTCGACAGGTAGTCCCGCGGCGCCAGGATCAGCCACACCGGCAGTACCGCCGCGACAAAGCCG
>NZ_ATLN01000007.1:0-397 GCF_000416195.1 Pseudomonas sp. CFII68 | reverse complement strand
CGCTTCGGACGCGGCGGCGAACACCGCCACTTCTTTTACACCCGCCGCCAGCGCATCTTCAAAACCCCGCAGGTTTGGCGCCAGGGCGCCATAGGTCACACCGGGCTTGCGCTGGATCTGCGCGAACACCTCGGCGGAACCGGCCATTTGCGGCACCCACTTGGGCGAGACGAAACTGCCGACTTCGATGTAACCCAGGCCGGCGGCGCTCAAGGCATCCACCAGGCGCACCTTGTCGGCGACGCTGATGGGCTGTGCTTCATTCTGCAGCCCGTCACGGGGGCCGACTTCGATCAGGCGTACAAAGGAGGGGAGGGACATGGGGATTGACCTGTAGTGAGTTGCCAAAGTATCGAGAACGATGCTGCCCCCTGTGGGAGCGAGCTTGCTCCGGGCG
>NZ_ATLN01000006.1:0-353 GCF_000416195.1 Pseudomonas sp. CFII68 | reverse complement strand
GTGGTGGCCGTGGCCCAGACCGTCAGCAGCTGGGGCTTTGCAATCACCCCCGAGGCGCTGCAAGCGGTGGCCAAGGACATCGGCGAAACCACCATCCTGGCCCGTGCCGGCGGTGCGCCGACCCTGGCGGTCGGTATCGCGCAGATCCTGCACTCGGTGCTGCCGGGTGAGAACACCATGGCGTTCTGGTACCACTTCGCGATCCTGTTCGAAGCGCTGTTCATCCTCACCGCGGTGGACGCCGGCACCCGTGCCGGGCGGTTCATGCTGCAGGATTTGCTGGGCTCGTTCGTGCCTTCGCTCAAGCGCACCGAATCCTGGCCGGCCAACCTGATCGCCACCGCCGGTTGCGT
>NZ_ATLN01000005.1:0-349 GCF_000416195.1 Pseudomonas sp. CFII68 | reverse complement strand
ACCTGGCGCTACAACGCCTACGGCAAGGTCACCGCCGAGCGCGATGAACAGGGCCGTCTGACCCGCTATGAATACGCCGACGACCTGCACCTGGTCAGCCGTCGCCTGAACCCCGACGGCAGCGAGCTGAAGTACCGCTACGACTCGGCGCGGCTGTTGCTGACCGAAATTGAAAACGAATCCGGCGAAAAATATCAGCTGGACTACACGCCCAACGGCTTGATCCGACAGCAAGTCGGCTTCGACGGCCAACGCACCGCCTACGCCTACGACCTCAACGGCCACCTGCTGGAAAAAACCGAGCACGGCGAGGACGGTTCGCAACGGCTCACCCAGTACCAGCGCGACG
>NZ_ATLN01000004.1:0-333 GCF_000416195.1 Pseudomonas sp. CFII68 | reverse complement strand
GATCTGGATCCCGGTGAAGGTGAAGGCCTTGGCCCAGACCGGGTCGGCAGCAATTTGCCCGCCCAGCCAGATCGAGCCCAGCAGCAACAGCACGCCGATGATCGAGATTTCACCGATGCGGCCCGGGCGGATGTAGCGCATGTAGATGCCCATGAACATCGCGATCGGGATGGTCGCCATCACCGTGAAGATGCCCCATGGGCTCTCGGCCAGGGCCTTGACCACGATCAGCGCCAGCACCGCGAGGATGATGATCATGATCAGGAAGCAGCCGAACAGCGCGATGGTGCCAGGGATGCGGCCCATTTCCTCGCGCACCATGTCACCCAGGGA
>NZ_ATLN01000003.1:0-250 GCF_000416195.1 Pseudomonas sp. CFII68 | reverse complement strand
CCGGGGCGCTTTGCGGATTACTTTTGCGCCAGCAATGCCTTTCTTGCTGCCTTTTCGTTTTTCATGGCGGCGATTTCACGCTCGCAGGCCTCGACATCGAACGAGTTGTCCCACTTGGCAATGGCGATGGTTCCAATGCCGTTGCCGATCAAGTTGGTCACCGCCCGCGCTTCGTTCAGGAACCGGTCGATGCCCAAGAGCAACACCAGGCCAACCAGGGGGATGGAGTGAATGGTTGTCAGCGTGGCAG
>NZ_ATLN01000002.1:0-247 GCF_000416195.1 Pseudomonas sp. CFII68 | reverse complement strand
CCTCTCTACCGCTCGACTTGCATGTGTTAGGCCTGCCGCCAGCGTTCAATCTGAGCCATGATCAAACTCTTCAGTTCAAACATCTTTGGGTTTTGAGAAAACCCTAAACTTGGCTCAGCAATCGTTGGTTACATCTTTGATTTCTCGCGGAGTAACTTGTGATGCTGATAATCTGTTGACTAGCAGTCTGACTCCACAAGCACCCACACGAATTGCTTGATTCAGTTGTTAAAGAGCGGTTGGTTGA
>NZ_ATLN01000001.1:0-209 GCF_000416195.1 Pseudomonas sp. CFII68 | reverse complement strand
GTTATATGGTCAAGCCTCACGGGCAATTAGTACAGGTTAGCTCAACGCCTCACAGCGCTTACACACCCTGCCTATCAACGTCGTAGTCTTCGACGGCCCTTCAGGGGACTCAAGGTCCCAGTGAGATCTCATCTTGAGGCAAGTTTCCCGCTTAGATGCTTTCAGCGGTTATCTTTCCCGAACATAGCTACCCGGCAATGCCACTGGCG